>NZ_JBVIRA010000002.1:104737-177654 GCF_055576575.1 Streptomyces sp. NPDC033270 | reverse complement strand
CCCGTGCGGCGGCGAACGGGGGGGAGGGGGTGTTGGTCTGGCTGGGTGGGGGGGGGTCGGGGGGACCGCCCCGGGGCCGGTCCACCGGACGGGCGCGGGATCCGGCGCGCCGGGGTCAGTACGTCCGCGCGCCCCGCAGCGCCGGATGACCCAGGTCGCCGAGGAGCGACCGGGGGCCGGTGTGGCGGGCGCGCCAGCGGCGCAGCAGGGGCCAGCAGGCCGTGCCCAGGGCGAGGGACAGCAGATGCCCCCAGTCGGTCATCGGGTCCAGGTAGGCGAGCAGATCGGTCAGCGCCAGGTAGCCCACTGCAGCCAGCAGGGGCCAGCGCGCCCAGGCCGGCAGCAGGCCCGCGAGGGCTCCGGTGCAGGTCATCACGCCGAAGCTGATGCCGTAGTCGAGGCGGTGCAGGGAGCTCTCCGGCAGCTGCCCGGCGGCGACCGAGAAGGCCACCGGCACTTCGGTGGCGAGGGTGGCCAGCGCATGGCCGCCGAAGAAGACCGCGGCGGCGCGCAGCCCGCCGATGCGCCGCTCCAGTGCCGTGAGGACGAAGAGGAAGGCGAGGGCGTGGGCGGAGGTCACTCCGCCGGCTATCCACAGGGCGCTGGCGGCCAGCACCAGCAGCGGAGCCTTGGTCAGGTGGACGACGTCCGTGCTGGAGCCCCGCAGCAGTTCGGAGACCAGTCGCGGGTCGGCGTGTTCGGCGAAGAGGGAGGTGGCGACGAGCAGGACGGCGTAGCCGAAGGTGAAGGGGGTGGCGGTGGGGGTGGGGAAGAGTCGCCACACCCGTCGGCGCAGCCGTTCGAGGGCCGGCCCGGCGCTCGCTCGGCGCAGCCGCTCGGCGGCCGGCCCCGCGACGGCTCCCGCAGCGTCGCCCGGGGCCCGGTCGGCCCGTGTTCCTCCGGCGGTTCCCAGCCAGCTCACTTGGCGGTCCCTCCCGTCCATGGCTCATCCGGTGAGCCACGCCCCATCTCCCCCCGGGCGGTGCGTGCTCGTTCTGCTGTGCACAACGTCGCGGACCACCCTGCCTGCTCAATCCATGAGGAAGCTGTGAGGGTGATATGCCTCACACCAGGCAACTGCCGCCGCGGACTCCGCGTCAGGGTTCCCGGCGCCCCGCCCGCCCCCGTAACGCGTTGCTCGGCGCGGCCCGGGTTGGCCACCATGGGCGCCATGGCATCCGTTACTCCGCCGCAGACGACGGCCGGCCCCTCAGCAGCCCCCCGCACGATCGACCGGCGCGAGGGCCCGTACGGCGAGGTGGTGCTGCGGCAGCGGGCCGGGGCCCCCGCCGGACCGGGAGCGCCGGCGGCCCCGGCGATCTACGAGATCATCGCCAACGGCTGCTTCCTGATGGACACCTCCGACGGCCGGTCCGAGCGGCTGCTGATCGACGCCGCGCTGGACGGGCTCCCCGCCGACCGCGGGCGGCCCTCGGTGCTGATCGGCGGCCTGGGCGTCGGCTTCTCCCTGGCCAGGGCGGCCGAGCAGCCCCGGTGGGGCCGGATCACCGTCGTCGAGCGCGAGGAGGCGGTCATCGACTGGCACCGCACCGGCCCGCTGTCGGCCGTCTCGGCGGCCGCGCTGGCCGATCCGCGCTGCGCGGTCCTGCACACCGACCTCGTCGCCCACCTGCGCGGCGAGACCGGCCCCCGGGCCACCTACGACGCGCTGTGCCTGGACATCGACAACGGCCCCGACTGGACCGTCACCGAGGACAACGGCAGCCTCTACTCCCCCACCGGACTCGCCGCCTGCCGCGACCGGCTCTCGCCCGGCGGAGTGCTCGCCGTATGGTCCGCGCAACCCTCGCCGGCCTTCGAAGCGGCCCTGCGAAATGCCGGATTCAGCGAGGTACGTACGGAAGAGATCCCCGTTGTCCGAGGCGTCCCCGACGTGGTCCATCTCGCGCGGAAGGGCGCGTAGCCGACAGTCACACCATGCCCGTACGCTGCTGCCCAGCAGTACGCGACCACGCAGGGACATGCAGGGGCGGGCGATGGACCAGACTCAGACAACGCAGGGCGGCGCCGCCGCTGCCACCCCGGGCGCCCAGCGCCGGGTACTGGTCGTGGAGGACGACCCGACGATCGTCGATGCCATCGCGGCCCGGCTGCGCGCCGAGGGCTTCCAGGTGCAGACGGCCACCGACGGCCCGGCCGCCGTGGACATCGCCGAGGCCTGGCAGCCCGATCTGCTGGTCCTCGATGTGATGCTGCCGGGCTTCGACGGCCTGGAGGTGTGCCGCCGCGTCCAGGCCCAGCGCCCGGTGCCGGTGATGATGCTCACCGCCCGGGACGACGAGACCGACATGCTGGTCGGCCTCGGCGTCGGCGCCGACGACTACATGACCAAGCCGTTCTCGATGCGCGAGCTGGCCGCCCGGGTGCACGTCCTGCTGCGCCGGGTCGAGCGCGCCGCGCTGGCCGCCCACACCCCCCGCAGCGGCATCCTGCGGCTGGGCGAGCTGGAGATCGACCACGCCCAGCGCCGGGTCCGGGTGCGCGGTACGGACGTCCATCTGACGCCCACCGAGTTCGATCTGCTGGTGTGCCTGGCGAACACGCCGCGCGCGGTGCTCTCCCGTGAGCAGCTGCTGGCCGAGGTGTGGGACTGGGCGGACGCCTCCGGGACCCGTACGGTCGACAGCCACATCAAGGCGCTGCGCCGCAAGATCGGCGCCGAGCGCATCCGCACGGTCCACGGTGTCGGCTACGCGCTGGAGACTCCGCCCGCATGAAGCGGTGGCAGCAGCCCCTGCGCGGACTGTGGCAGCAGGTCTGGGAAGCGCTGCGGCCGCTGGACCCCTACCGCTCGGTCAAGGCGGCGCTCGGTGCGCTGGTCAGCGTTTCGGTGATCATCACCACCCTGCTGGTGTTCGTCGCGATGCACTCGGCCACCGAGCTGCGGGTGATCACGATCTTCTCGATCATCGCCTCGCTGCTGCTCACCCAGTTCGTGGCGAACAGCCTGACCGCCCCGCTCGGGGAGATGACGGACGTCACCCGCTCGATGGCGCACGGTGACTACAGCCGCCGGGTGCGCTCGGCCCGCCGCGACGAGTTCGGCGACCTGGCGATCGCCTTCAACAGGATGGCGGCCGACCTGGAGGCGGTGGACACCCACCGCAAGGAGCTGGTCGCCAATGTCTCGCACGAGCTGCGCACCCCCATCGCGGCGCTGCGGGCCGTCCTGGAGAACGTCGTCGACGGGGTCAGCGAGCCCGATCCGGAGACGATGCGTACGGCGCTGAAGCAGACCGAGCGGCTGGGCCGGCTGGTCGAGCACCTGCTGGACCTGTCCCGGCTGGACAACGGCGTGGTGCCGCTGCACGCCCGGCGCTTCGAGGTCTGGCCGTATCTGTCCGGGGTGCTCAAGGAGGCCAACATGAGCCGGGGCGCCTCCACGCTGGCCGGCTCCGGCACCCACACCCGAACGGACGTCCACCTCCACCTCGACGTCTCGCCGCCGGAGCTGACCGCACACGCCGACGCCGAGCGGCTCCACCAGGTCGTGGCGAATCTCATCGACAACGCGATCAAGCACAGCCCGCGCCACGGCCGGGTCACGGTGCACGCCCGGCGCGGCGAGGGTCCCGAGAGCCTGGAGCTGGAGGTGCAGGACGAGGGGCCCGGCATCCCCGAGTCGGAGCGCTACCGGGTCTTCGAGCGGTTCAACCGCGGTGGCCCGGCCCCCTCGGGCCCCGGCAGCGACGGCGGTACGGGCCTGGGCCTGGCGATCGCGCGCTGGGCGGTGGATCTGCACGGCGGGCGGATCGGCGTGGCCGAATCCGCGCGGGGTTGCCGGATCCGGGTCACTCTTCCGGGGCGGGAGTCGGCGCGCAGCTGACGCCCACGTTGACGTTCGGTGACGTAGGGTCGGTGGTAGGAGCACTCATCCCATGGGTGCGACGGCGGTGAGCCCTACCCGCACACGGGCAAACTCCGTGTGTTTCCCGCCAAGTCATGCCCCGAAACCCCTTCGGGAATGTGACGTGCGCGACGAGTGGCCCTCCCGGACTGCACCAAAGGTCACAAGAGGCGTAGCCTTTATTCCCGCTGTCCACCACCTTAGGAAGCGGAAGAGGGCGGTTGCCGCCGTGTCGCTACAGTCCCCCAACAGCTCGAGCATCTCGACCGACCAAGAAGGGCAGGGCAAGAGCCCTGCTGCCGCGTTCGGTCCCAATGAGTGGCTCGTCGACGAGATCTACCAGCAGTACCTCCAGGACCCGAACTCGGTAGACCGAGCCTGGTGGGACTTCTTCGCCGACTACAAGCCGGGCGGCGCCACCGCGCCGAGCAAGCCCGCGGAGGGCACCGCCCCCGCGCAGCCCGCCCCGGCGCCGTCTGCCCCGGTCACGCCGCCGGCCCCCGCCGCGGCCGAGCCGAAGCCCGCAGCCGCCAAGCCGGTCACCCCGGCGAAGCCGGCCGCGAGCGCTCCGGCCCCGGCCAAGGCGGCCCCCGCCACGCCCGCCGCGAAGCCGGCCGCCAAGCAGGCCGCCGACGGCGAGGCCCCGGCCGCGCCCGAGTACGTCCAGCTGCGCGGCCCCTCGGCCGCCGTCGCGAAGAACATGAACGCCTCCCTGGAGCTGCCGACGGCCACGTCCGTCCGCGCCGTCCCGGTGAAGCTGCTGTTCGACAACCGCATCGTCATCAACAACCACCTCAAGCGCGCCCGGGGCGGGAAGGTCTCCTTCACCCACCTGATCGGGTACGCGATGGTGCAGGCCCTCAAGGCCATGCCGTCGATGAACTACTCCTTCGCGGAGAAGGACGGCAAGCCGACGCTGGTCAAGCCGCCGCACATCAACCTCGGCCTGGCCATCGACCTGGTGAAGCCCAGCGGCGAGCGCCAGCTCGTCGTCGCCGCCATCAAGAAGGCCGAGACGCTCTCCTTCTTCGAGTTCTGGCAGGCCTACGAGGACATCGTCCGCCGGGCCCGCGACAACAAGCTGACGATGGCCGACTTCACCGGAGTCACCGCGTCGCTGACGAACCCCGGCGGCATCGGCACCGTCCACTCGGTGCCCCGTCTGATGCCCGGCCAGTCCATGATCATGGGCGTCGGCGCGATGGACTACCCCGCGGAGTTCCAGGGCACCTCCCAGGACGCCCTGAACAAGCTGGGCGTCTCCAAGGTCATGACGCTGACCAGCACCTACGACCACCGGGTGATCCAGGGCGCCGCCTCCGGCGAGTTCCTGCGCGTCATGAGCCAGCTGCTGCTCGGCGAGAACGAGTTCTTCGACGACATCTTCAAGTCGCTGCGGATCCCCTACGAGCCGGTCCGCTGGCTGCGGGACATCGACGCCTCGCACGACGACGACGTCACCAAGGCCGCCCGGGTCTTCGAGCTGATCCACTCCTACCGGGTCCGCGGCCACGTCATGGCCGACACCGACCCGCTGGAGTACCACCAGCGCAAGCACCCCGACCTCGACATCACCGAGCACGGGCTCACCCTGTGGGACCTGGAGCGCGAGTTCGCGGTCGGCGGCTTCTCCGGCCGGTCCATGATGAAGCTGCGCGACATCCTGGGCGTGCTGCGCGACTCGTACTGCCGCACCACCGGCATCGAGTTCATGCACATCCAGGACCCCAAGCAGCGCCAGTGGATCCAGGACCGGGTCGAGCGCTCGCACAAGTCGCCGGAGCGCGACGAGCAGCTGCGCATCCTGCGCCGGCTGAACTCCGCCGAGGCGTTCGAGACGTTCCTGCAGACCAAGTACGTCGGCCAGAAGCGCTTCTCGCTGGAGGGCGGCGAGTCCGTCATCCCGCTGCTGGACGCGGTCATCGACTCCGCGGCCGAGTCGCGCCTGGACGAGGTCGTCATCGGCATGGCCCACCGCGGCCGCCTCAACGTCCTCGCCAACATCGTCGGCAAGTCCTACGCGCAGATCTTCCGCGAGTTCGAGGGCAACCTCGACCCGAAGTCGATGCACGGCTCCGGCGACGTGAAGTACCACCTGGGCGCCGAGGGCACCTTCACCGGCCTGGACGGCGAGCAGATCAAGGTCTCGCTCACCGCCAACCCCTCCCACCTGGAGGCCGTGGACCCGGTCGTCGAGGGTGTCGCACGCGCCAAGCAGGACATCATCAACAAGGGCGGCACGGACTTCACCGTCCTGCCGATCCAGCTGCACGGCGACGCCGCGTTCGCCGGCCAGGGCGTGGTCGCCGAGACGCTGAACATGTCCCAGCTGCGCGGCTACCGCACCGGCGGCACGGTGCACGTCGTCATCAACAACCAGGTCGGCTTCACCGCCGCCCCGGAGTCGTCGCGTTCGTCCATGTACGCCACCGACGTGGCCCGCATGATCGAGGCGCCGATCTTCCACGTCAACGGCGACGACCCCGAGGCCGTCGTCCGCGTCGCCCGTCTGGCCTTCGAGTTCCGCCAGGCGTTCAACAAGGACGTGGTCATCGACCTGATCTGCTACCGCCGCCGCGGTCACAACGAGTCGGACAACCCGGCCTTCACCCAGCCGCTGATGTACGACCTGATCGACAAGAAGCGCTCGGTGCGCAAGCTCTACACCGAGTCCCTCATCGGTCGCGGCGACATCACGCTGGAAGAGGCCGAGCAGGCGCTCCAGGACTTCCAGGGACAGCTGGAGAAGGTCTTCACCGAGGTCCGCGACGCCACGACGGCACCGGCCGTCCCCGAGGTGCCGCAGCCCAAGGCCGAGTTCCCGGTCTTCGTGGACACCGCGATCTCCCAGGAGGTCGTCAAGCGGATCGCCGAGTCCCAGGTCAACATCCCCGACCACATCACCGTCCACCCGCGTCTGCTGCCCCAGCTGCAGCGCCGCGCGTCCCAGGTCGAGGACAACACCATCGACTGGGGCATGGGCGAGACCCTCGCCGTCGGCTCGCTGCTGATGGAGGGCACCCCGGTCCGGCTCGCCGGCCAGGACTCCCGCCGCGGCACGTTCGGCCAGCGCCACGCGGTCCTCATCGACCGCGAGACGGGCGAGGACTACACCCCGCTGCTCTACCTCTCCGAGGACCAGGCCCGCTTCAACGTCTACGACTCGCTGCTGAGCGAGTACGCGGCGATGGGCTTCGAGTACGGCTACTCACTGGCCCGCCCGGAGGCGCTGGTCATGTGGGAGGCCCAGTTCGGTGACTTCGTCAACGGCGCCCAGACGGTCGTCGACGAGTTCATCTCCTCGGCGGAGCAGAAGTGGGGCCAGACCTCCGGCGTCACCCTGCTCCTCCCGCACGGCTACGAGGGCCAGGGCCCGGACCACTCCTCGGCCCGGATCGAGCGCTTCCTGCAGCTGTGCGCCCAGAACAACATGACCGTCGCCATGCCGACGCTCCCCTCCAACTACTTCCACCTGCTGCGCTGGCAGGTGCACAACCCGCACCACAAGCCGCTGGTCGTCTTCACCCCGAAGTCGATGCTGCGTCTGAAGGCCGCGGCGTCGAAGACGGAGGAGTTCACCACGGGCGGCTTCCGCCCCGTCATCGGCGACACCCAGGTCGCCTCCGGCGCGGTGGACGCGAGCGCCGTCCGCAAGGTGGTCTTCTGCTCCGGCAAGGTCTACTACGACCTGGAGGCCGAGCGCGCCAAGCGCGGGGCGAACGACGCTGATGCTGCCAGCACGGCGATTGTCCGCATCGAGCGCCTCTACCCGCTCCCCGGCAAGGAACTCCAGGCGGAGATCGCCAAGTTCCCGAACGCCGAGAAGTACCTGTGGGCGCAGGAGGAGCCGGCGAACCAGGGTGCCTGGCCGTTCCTCGGTCTCAACCTGATCGACCACCTCGACCTGGCCGTCGGCGCCGACGTGCCGCACGGCGAGCGCCTGCGCCGCATCTCGCGGCCGCACTCCTCGTCCCCGGCCGTCGGCTCCGCCAAGCGCCACCAGGCAGAGCAGGCCCAGCTGGTCGCGGAGGTCTTCGACGCGTAGGCGTCAAGGCCGCCGGACCACACCGGTGACACAGTGGAAGGGCCCGTCCCCTCGGGGGCGGGCCCTTCCGCGTACCTCCTAGACGGGCTGCGGTTCGAAGTCCCAATACGGGCGGCGGCGGCGCCGGGCGGACAGGGTGTGCGGGTGCTCGGCGCCCAGCGTCTCGGCGAGCTGCTGGATCGCCTCCTGCTCCAGCTTCGCCGCCTCCTGGCCGCGGCGGCGCAGCGCGCGCAGGTCCTCGGCCAGTGCCGTCTTCGCGGAGAGGGTCATCGGGTGGGCGTCGCCCAGCGTCGCCTTGGCCCGCTCCAGGGTGTCGCGGCCCAGTTCCACCGCGCCGTCCTCGTCGTCGACCCGGCTGCGGGCGGCGCCGGCGTTCAGCGCGCAGCCCAGCGTCCAGGGGTGGTCGGGGCCCATCACCTGGGTCATGCCGTGCAGCGCCCGTTCCGCGATGTCCAGCGCCTCCGCCGTCTCCCCGAACTCCCCACGGACCAGTCCGACGTTCCCGAGGGTGCCGACGGTGTACGGGTGCCGCTCGCCGGCCAGTGCCTGATAGCGCTCGGCGACCTCCTCCGCCAGGTCCCGGGCCTGGCCGAGGTCTCCGTGCTCGCGCAGGAAGGTGGCGTGGTCGGCGCGGACCATCAGCGTCTCGGGGTGGCGCGGGCCCTGCACCCGGCGGGAGCGTTCGACGAGGTCGGCCATCAGGGCGCCGGCCCGGGCCACCTCGCCGGTGCGCCGCAGGCACAGCGCGAGGTTGTGTTCGGCGCGCAGGGTCTGCGGGGTGTGCGCGCCCATCACCTGCAGATGCAGCCGGGCGTTGAGCTCCTGACTGGAGGTGGCGTCGCGGTAGCGGCCCAGCAGGCGCAGGGTGCGGGCGTGCGCGGTGCCCGCGTTGAGGGTGAGGTGGTGCCGTGCGCGCAGTTCGCGTTCCCGGAAGGCGAGCACCTCGCGGTGGGTGGCCAGCGCCTCCTCGTAGCGGCCGAGCAGCGCGAGGACGTTGCCGAGGTTGTGCCGCGAGGAGAGGGTGCGGGGCGCCTCGGGGCCGAGCAGCTCGGTGTAGGCCCGCCAGACGGCGTCGAAGAGTTCGTGGGCCTGCTCGTACGAGCCCAGCGCGATCAGTGTGCCCGCGAGGCCGTCCTGCGCGCGCAGCAGGTCGGCGTCGGAGGCGTCCCGCTCGGCGGAGAGCTGGTCGACGACCGAGCCGCCGACCGCCTCGGCCTCGCGGTAGCGGCCGAGCCGGCGCAGCATGTTGGCGTGCTGGTGGGTGAGCACGAGCATGGTGCGCTGGGTGGGTGCGAGGCGGGTGCGCCAGCGGGACATGAACTGCTCGCACAGTCGCAGGCCGATGCGGTACTCGCCGCGGACCCGCAGGTATTCGATGCAGTTGAGCAGCAGCTGCTGGACGGCGGCGTCGGGGCTGTCGAGGACGCCGGCCGGCTCCAGATGCGGGATGAGTTCGGCGTAGCGCTCCCAGTAGCGGGTGTCGGAGGGGTTCTGCGGGTCGGCGGTGACCAGCACCCGGCAGGCGGTCGCGGCCATCAGGTCGCGCTCGTCCTCGGTCATGTCGCTGCGCAGGAACCGGTGGTAGAGCCGGTGCATCTGCGCGGTCTCCACGGCCGGGTCGGAGTCCTGGGAGACCTGGTAGTCCAGGCGTACGGCGGTGGATTCGGTCAGCCGGCGCAGCGCGGTGTTCCAGCTGATCGGCTCGGCGGCCAGATCGGCGAGGTGTTCGGGCAGGTCGCCGCGGCGGGCCTTGGCGAGCATCGGGACGGGGATGGCGTCCGGGGCGAAGAAGGCGAACAGCTTGAGGAGTTCGACCGCCGCGGGGCTGCGCTCGCGCAGGGTGTTGAGAGTTATGGCCCAACTCGTCTGGAAGGCCATGGGGTAGTCGGAGGAGATCCGGATGCCGACGAGGCTGGGCTCGCCGCGCCGGATCAGTTCGATGTACTCCTTGGGGGACATCGGGTTGGCGTCGAGCCAGGCGGCGGTCTGGGCGAGCAGCAGCGGCAGGTCCTGGACGGCTTCGGAGAGCATGTCGGCCTCGACCGGCGTGAGCCGGGAGGCGCGGCGCCGGGCGTAGGCGACGGACTCGATGCGGGTGAAGGGCAGCACCTCGATCTCCTGGGCGCTGCCGGACCCCGACCAGTCGCGGGTGAGGGTGGTGATCAGGACGTGGCCGCGGCCGTCGGGGATCAGGTCCTCGATCTGCTCCATGTCGTCGGCGCTGTCGAAGATCAGCAGCCAGCGGCGGTAGGGGCGGCCGATGCGCAGCGCTTCGTGGACGGCGCGGATGCGGTCGCCCAGCTCCCGGCCGACGGGCAGGCCGAGCCGGGTGGCGAGTTCGGCGAGCTGTTCGCGGGCGGCGCCGCGGTTGGTTGCGCTGATCCACCACACCACGTCGTAGTCGTTGCCGAAACGGTGGGCGTACTCGGCGGCGATCTGGCTCTTGCCGACGCCGGAGGTGCCGTAGAGCGCGATCCGGGTCTCCAGCGGAGGGGCCGAGCCCACCCCGGAGCCGGCGAGCTTGCCGTGCAGCTCTTCGAGTACGTGGTCGCGGCCGGTGAAGCGGTTGTTGCGGCGGGGGATGTTCCAGACCTCGGGCGGGTTGTTCGGGAAGCGGGGCTCGCCGGGGGCGTCCTCGTCCACGGTCCGGGCCGGCGCGGCGATGCCCAGCCGGTGCAGCACCCGGCGGTTGGCCTCGCGGGCGTCGAGGTCGCGCAGGTCGGCGGGGCGCAGCAGGGAGGCGGTGGCCGGCAGGCTCTGGGTGGCCACGCTCACCGCGGCGAACCGGTCGGAGTGCGCGGGCACCACCTCCCGCAGCGCGGCCGTCCACTCCTCCTGCGTCTTGGGGCCCAGCCGGAAGTACCAGTCGTCGAGCACGATCAGCAGCCGGCCCTCGGCCTCCAGCAGCCCCGACAGCTCCGCGGCCAGTGCCGTGTCCACCTGCGGGTCCCAGCGGAGCAGGGTCGTGCCGTGGCCCTGCTGCTCCAGCTGGTGGGAGATCCACGCGGCCCACGGCCGGGCGAAGCCCGCGTAGCTGATGGTGATGTGCTCGCGGGAGCCGACGGGCTGGGACCGACCAGAAGTGCCGGCAGAACCAGAAGAACCAGAAGAATTGGACTGATCGACCATGCGACCGTCTCCCTGAGATGCGATGGTGCGCGCGTGCGGAGGCTGATTCGTCGGGCACGCCCTGGCTTTTTCGCACGATAGCCCAAGTATCGCTCCAGATGACGACAGTGCGTCAGGTCATGTCCTTGGCAGGCCAGTTGGGTGAAACGGCGGCGTCCAGGCGGACGGCGACATGCCGGATCAGGCGTTCCAGGTCGGCGCAGTAGACGGACGGGTTGGCGAATCCGCCGGCCTCCGCGCGATAGCGGTGGGCGTAGTTGCCGCCGCCGCACACCTCGACCAGGGCGCAGGCCCGGCACTGGGTGGCGAGCCCGTCCCGGCCGCGCTGGCGGGCGGCCATGCCGGGGTGTGCCAGGGCCTGGTCGAAGGTGTGGTGGAAGACGTCGAGGCCGGTCGCGGCGGCGCCCTCGTAGGTGGACTTGAGCGAGTCGACCTGTTCGATGGCGCCGTCGGTGTCGACCACCAGGGCGACGACCGGTGAGAGGCCGACCGCCTCGCTGGAGCTGGGGCGGCCCAGGAGCAGGCCCAGGATCTCGGTGAACACCCGCACCCGGGGGCCGGGCCCGCCGTCCCACCACAGGTCGAAGACCGCGCACAGCCAGTCGCCGTACGGGGTGCGGCCGGCGGGGCCCAGGGGGGCCGGCGGAGGGCTGGACCAGTTGGCGTGCGGCAGCAGGAAGTCGAGCGTCGGCGGGTCCAGTGCCCGCAGCGAGCCGTAGACCTCGGCCGGGTCGGCGGTGACGTCGATGGTGCACAGGATGCCGGCGAAGACGTCGGGCCGGTCGTGGAGCAGCCGTACGGCCCGGGAGGCCGCGGGCCAGGAGGGCCGTCCGGCGTGGTCGAGGCGGCGGCGGTTGAGGCCGGGGGTGCCGCCGTCGAGGCTGAGGCCGATCCGGATGCCCGCGGTGCCGAGCGCCTCGATCGTGTTCCGGGTGAGCAGTGTGCCGTTGGTCTGCACGCCGAACTCGGCGGTGCAGCCGGCGGGCAGCGCGGCGCGGAGGGCGGCGGCCTGGGCCAGGAGCGGGCCGGGGCCGGTGAGCAGCGGCTCCCCGCCGTGCAGGTCGATGCGCACCTCGCGCAGCCGGTGGGTGCGGGCGTGCTCGGCGATGCGCAGGGCGGTCTGCCGGACGGTGGCGTCGGCGACGGTCCGCGGGCGCTCGCGCCAGCTGTGGTCGGGGCCGGTGTAGAGGTAGCAGTAGGTGCAGGCGAGGTTGCAGCGGCTGTGGACCTTCAGTACGAACTGCCGGAAGGGCACGGCAGCACTACGGCCGGTCTGCTCCCCCGCCACGGCGTCGCCCCCTGCCCCGTCGGCCTTCGTCGAGGTACGGTCGGCGGCTTCCGATCGCCTGCTTCCGCCCGTTGTCTGGTTACTTGGCTCCGCGATCGATCGAGGAACCGAAATGCCCCGACAACTGGCCGGTTTCCTTGCGCGTTTGCCCAAAAACCACCTCCCCCACGGCTGAACGGTGCCGGGATTCCCCCCGCCCGTCACCGCAGGAGTGCGCCCGGTCCGTCCTCGTAATAGGCCACGGCGTCCTTGCCCGTGGGCCAGTTGCGCAGCAGCAGCGCCGCCACCTCTCCCAGCACCGCGTGGTCCGTCCGGGCCGCCAGGGCGCCCACATCGATCCCGGAGAAATCCGGCAGCGGCGCGGCCGACGGCCCGAACGGGGCGGCCGCAGCCGGTTCGGTGCGGGGGGTAGTCGCCACGCTGCTCTCCTCTGGCCTGCTGGACGGTGGTGTTCCCGAACTGCTGTCCACAGAAACACGTCGGGCGGTGGACGGCCAGACGGCCGGCCGGGATGCGCCATCGGGCGCTCAGGCCGGGTCGGCGAGGGCGCGCATCCGGGCGCGGGTGCGCTGGGCCTCGGGGCCGGTGGACTCGGCGGCGCGCTGCCACTGCTCCCAGCTCTCGCGGTAGGCGTGCAGCGCGGAGCGGGGGCCCGCGGTGACCTCCAGGACCTCGCCGCGGCGGTGGTGGGCGCGGGCGGCCAGCAGGGCGCTGCCGGCCCGGCCGGCGGCCGCGGCGGCGCGGCGGTAGCAGGCGGCGGCCCGGTCGTGCCGGTCCCGGGAGTCGAAGCGGCGGTCCAACAGCAGCTGGACATCGCCCACTTCGAGCCAGGCCTCGGCGCAGACGGCGTCCGGCACGTCCGCGCCCCGGGCGGCCAGCTCCAGGATCCAGTCGGCCTCGTGCAGATCGGCGAGCGAGGGCTGGCGTTCGTGGCGCAGCCGCAGGGCGCGGCCGAACAGCAGCCGGTGGTTGCCGAGGTCGGGGTCCTGTGGCGCGACTCGGGCCAGCGCCTCGCGCAGCACATGGACCGCCTCGTTGGCCAGCCGCTTGCCGGGCTCGTCGGCGGGCTCCAGCCGGGCGCGCAGCAGCAGCGCCGCGCCGCGTTCGGCGAGCAGCGCACTGCGCTCGGGCGAATCGGGGGCGGTCAGACGCAGCGCGGCCGCCAGCGCGGCGATCGCGGCGTCCAGGGCGGCCGGCGCTCCGGTACGGGTGTGGACGGCACGCTGGGCGGCGGCCGTCCGGCGCAGGCTGTCGGCCTCCAGGGCCTCGTCGCCCAGTGCGTGGGCCATCTCGCGGGCGCGTTCGAGAGTGGGCAGCACGGACGGCAGGCCCGCGCGGCCGTTCATCTGGCGGGCCGCCGCCAGGTCGAGCAGGGTCTCGCAGACCAGTCGGTCGGCTCCGTCGCCGCGGCGGCGGAGCAGGACGGTGGCGGTGTCGAGGTCGTCGGCGGCGCGGACCGCGAGCGCGTCGGCGGGGCGTGCCCCGTCGGGGTCGTCGGCGGCCCGGCGGGCCTGGTCGAGCAGCACCCCGCCGCGGGCGGCGTAGACCTCGCCGGGGACCTGCTCGCCGCTGGGCCACTGGTCCAGCAGCGTGGTCAGGGAGCGTTCCGCCGTATCGAGGGGGTCGTCGGGCGCGGGCTCCGCCTCGTCCACCGTGGTGCCGGGGACCTCGGGCAGGGCGGCCAGGCGGCGCAGGACTTCGGTGCGCAGCACCATGCTCTCCAGAACGCGGGGATCGAGCAGGCTCATCAGCCCGCTGGCGGTGTGCAGACGGTGGGCGGCGTCGGTGAGCGCGGCGCGTTCGCCGACCGGGTCACCGGCCAGGCGGCGTTCCCGGGCGCGGGCGTGGGCGACCCGGCCGAGGACGATCAGCGCCCGGGTGCGCTCGGCCTCCCCGGCGTCGCCGTCGCCCGCCCCTTCCGCCGCCCGGGCGGCCCGCTCGGCCTCCTCCAGGGCGTCCGGCTGGCGCCACTTCGCCCAGGCGTGCAGCAGGGCGCGGGCGAGGTCGGTGCCGGCCTGCGGCCGGCGTTCGGCGGCGGCGCGCAGCAGGCGGACGGCCTCGACCAGATCGCGGACGGCGCGGTCGTGTTCGTAGCGCTCCAGGAGGGCGGCGCCTTGTGCGGCCGGGCCGTCGGGGACGTACGGCCGCCGGTCGGGCGGGCGCAGCGCGGGTTCGAAGCGGCGCAGTACGCGTTCGGAGACCCGGGCGAAGGGTTCGGGCACGGCGCGCTGGCCGGTCTCCGGCTCGCGGCCGCTGCCGGAGAGCATGGCGACCGCGACGGCCGGGAAGTTGCGGGCGCTGCGGCCGAAAGTGCGCTCGATGTAGAGCGAGCAGTGCTTGAGGACCAGGGCGGCCTCGCCCGCGCTGAGCCGGCCGAGCAACTCGTCTCGTACGCCGGGCACGAAGTCGTACCACGGGCCGCCGGCGGCCTGCTCCCCCGAGGGCAGCTGCTCCGGCGCGAGTTGCGTCACCAGGCCGCTGAGCAGCACCTCCGCCAGCTCCGCCGGCCCGGTCTGCGGCAGCATCGCGCGCTGGACGAGCTGGATGACCGGTAGCGCGAGCGGTACCGCCGAGAGGTGGACGGCCAGCAGCCGGGCGGCCGGCGAGGCCTGCCGCTCGAACTCGCCGACCATACGGGAGGGTGCGCCCCGCTCGGGCGCCGGCGGCGATCCGGCCGGGGGCTCGACGCCGTGGTCGGCACGGACGACACAGGCCGCGCCGCGCAGCGACAGACCGGCGTCGGCGGCGGCGAGCCGGGCCCAGGAGCCGAGGGCTGAGGGGGTGGCGGAAAGGACGGGGACGGCGCGTTCGCGGGGCGCCGCGGACGGTGCGCCCGGTGCGGCGGCGGGCCGCCGGCGCCGTCGGGCGGGGGTGAAGTCGAGGGCCTGGTAGGGGCCTTGGCGGCGGACGAGGGTCCCGGCGACGGCGGGCAGCAGCGTGCGCGCCCACATCCGCTGGGGCAGCGGCTGGACGACGGCGAGCGGGGCGTCGGCCGCCCAGCGGTAGAGCAGCCGCTGCATCCGGCCGTCGCGCCACAGGGGGCCGGCGCAGTCGCTGATGACGAGGGTGAGGTGGTGGCCGGTGGGGTCGTGCAACTGGTCGGCGGGGCGCAGCCGCCGGCCGGGGCCGGCGGCCGCGGCGACGCCCACGTCCGGGCCGTGCGGGTGCAGGTAGTGCACCGTGACGTCCCGGAAGGCGCCCACCCGCTCACAGACCTGGCGCAGGTCGTGCAGCATCTGCTCCCAGACGGCCATCGAGGAGGAGCCGTCCATCAGCAGCCGCAGGGCGGCCGTGCGGCGGTGCACCCCGCGCAGCACCGGGATGATCATTTCGGCGTGGGCGGAGAGCTCGGCGGTGGCGGGCTCGTCCAGCCTGCTGCGCAGGGGGGCGGCCGGCGGGCGGTAGCGCTGGACGGGCCGCAGTGCGCGCTGGAGGGGCAGCAGCCCGGGGAACGCGGAGGCGATCGGGACGGCGACCTCGCCCAGGCGCTGGCGGTCGGGGTCCGGCGGACTGCCCCACTGCCTCAGGGACGTGGGTGGTTCCCCGGTGTCCTGAGGCGGCCGCAGCTCCGCGACGCGCTGCCGGGCGGCTTCCTGGCCCGCGTCCCCGGTCGGCACCGCGAGCCCGTCCGCCGGCGACGGCGCGCCGTCCGCCGCGCGGGGCGCCGATCCGGCCGGTCCCACCCGGAAAGTGGCCGGATCTGTGCGGTCGGGGTGGTCCGTGCGGTCGGCGCCGGCATCGGTCCGACCTTCGGCCGACGCCTCGTCCGGAGTGATCCACTGGGCGAGCCAGAGCGCGTCGGCCATCTGACGGGCATCGGCGGGCAGCCCCGCCGCGGTCAGCCGGGCGACGAGCTCGTCGAGGGGACCTGGGCCGGGCTCCCCGAGGGGCACCGCACTCACCTCGTCCGATCGAGAGGCCGCATCAGCTCCGCCGTCAGGCGCCGTCGGGTCTCCTCCTCGTCCTGGTCCGTCCAGCCGGCCTGCTGTGTGAGGTGGATGGCGTTGAAGAGCTGGTCGACGGCGCGGACGTCGCCGGGCTCGCGGTCCAGGAAGCGGTCGATCACCGCTTCGTAGCGCTCGGCGGCGCCCTCGCCGAAGTGGGCCCGCACCATGGCGGCGAGCCGCTCCTTGTCGGGGACCGGGATGTGGAGGTGGATGCAGCGGCGCAACAGGGGTGCGGGGAAGTCCCGTTCGCCGTTGCTGGTGAGGACGATGAACGGGAAGGCGCGGCAGCGCACCCGCCCGTCGCGCACCGTGACCCGCGCGCCGTCGTCGCTGAGCACCGGCACCTCGGGGGCGGAGCCGGCCAGCCGCTCCAGCTCCGGGATCCTGAACTCCCCTTCCTCCAGGACGTTCAGGAGGTCGTTGGGCAGATCGATATCGCTCTTGTCGAGCTCGTCGACGAGCAGGACGCGGGGCCGGTCGGCGGGCAGCAGGGCCGTGCCCAGCGGGCCGAGGCGGATATAGCGGCCGATGCCGCCGCCGGGTTCGTCCTCGGCGGCGACCGACGACGCCTCCGGCTCGGCCAGGGTCTGTCGGGCTATCTGGAGGTCCTGCAGGCGGCCGATGGCATCGTAGTCGTACAGGCCGTCGCGGAGCGTGCTGCGGCTGACGACCGGCCAGCTGAGCACCCGGCCGAGGCCGAGTTCATAGGCGACCGAATGGGCCAGGGTGCTCTTGCCGCTGCCCGGCGCGCCGGTCACCAGCAGCGGCCTGCGCAGATAGAGCGCGGCGTTGACCAGCTCGCGCTCGGTCTCGCCGGGGCGGTGGTGGCTGGCTTCCCGATGCTGTACGCCCAGCCTGCGCTCGGAGGCGGGATCGAGGGCCGCGGGCGGCGCCACCGGAGGGCCGCCGTCGAAATCGCGCCAGGGGGGTGGCGGCGGAAGGTGCTCAATTCCGTCGTGCGGTGCCCCCGCCCCACGGTAGATGAGCCAGTCGCTCACGTCGGAACTCCTCGTCGCCGGCCCGGCATCGGTCAGGAGCGAGGGTCAGGGAGGACCACCGGAGACGTCGGCATCCGCCCCGGCCTTGCCCCGCGTCCGCCACGCACACTCACGCCATCACGTCTTCACGAACAAGTCTTCCACGACGCTATGACAGTACCCATCCGTACGGAAGCGCACGGGGCGGTTTCCGGTCTCACGCTGGTGCGTCGGGGGGCGCCAAGTGCCACGTACAGGGCGGGACTTGCGGCCGCCGCCGCCAACGGGCCGAGGCGTGGCGACGCGAGCGGGGGCGGCTGGGGGCGGGCGCCCGGCGCGTGCGCAGCGCACGCGCCGCACGGAGCTTCGCGGCGCGGCCCGGGGCGGCCGGCATCGGCTCATCGCGGCGACGTCTGGGGCCGGTCGGTGAACAGCTGCGGTATCGGGTCCTCCGGATCGTCGTAGAGGAGCACCAGGTCGCGGGCCCAGTGCGCGCCCCCCTCCGCGGCCTCCGCGGCCTTCGCGCGCAGCTGCCTGACGAGCTCGGGGAGGCGGGCCACACCGCCCGACCCCTGGAGCAACTCCCGCACCCCGCGGTGGAATTCCTCGCAGGAGGCGTCGCACCCCCGCTCCTGCCCGTGGCCGCGGGCCGGCCACAGCCCGGCCGGGAAGCCGGTGTCCAGGGCGGCGCCGACCGCGTCCCGCCCGACCCCGTCGGCGACCGTGTGGCACAGCGCGGGCAGCGCACCGTCGTCCGCGGTCTCCAGCAGCCGCCAGACCGCCTCGGTGGAGCCGGCGCCGGGGCGCGCGCCGGCGGCCGTGGGCGGCGGGACGCGCAGTGCCCGCAGTTCGGGGGCGGCGGTGATGCCCTGCCAGCGGCGCAGCCAGGCCGGGTCGACCTGCTCGCGCCGCCCCTGGTCGCGCAGGATGACCGCGCGCCCGGGGCCGACCGGCCGCAGCCGGGCGCTGCGCCGGGTGGAGGCGGCGACCTCCCACTGGCCGACGGCGGTGTGCCAGCGCCCCTCGGGGACGGCGACCTCCAGGCGTACGCGGGCGCCCGGTCCGGCGTCGCCGTCGGCGCGCAGCAGCCGCCCGCCGAGCCGGCGCAGCACCTGTTCCCGGGCCTGCTCGAAGGGCACTCCGCCGGCCGACTCCTGCACGTCCACGCGCAGCCACTGACCCTGGCCGTAGCCCTCGCTGACCGACCAGTTGTACAGCTCGTGGCCGCCCTCGCCGTAGAAGAGCGGCTCGAACTCGACGAGTACGGAGCGCGGGCGGCGGCGCACCGGCCCGATCCGCCTGCGGTCCTGCGGCTGCAGTACCACCGCCTTGGCCTGGACGAACTCCGCGAGCCTGGCCGCCTCTTCGCGCACCGCGGCGGCCTGCTCTCCCGGCACCTCGCGCACCTCGTCGGCGGCAAGCTGGGCCACGATCCGCAGATAGTGCACGAAGGCGCGCAGCTCCGTGTACGGGTCGCTGCCCTGGTAGAGCGCGCCGTGGCCGTCCCGCCAGGTACGCAGCGACCAGGCGCCGGGCCGCTCGCCGCGCTCCAGGACCTCGCCGACCGCGGCCTCCACGACCAGCGGGTCGCGCGGTGCGGGCAGCCGGGCGAGCAGGTCCAGCGCCTGCAGCCGCTCCTGCACGCCCCACAGCCGGCCGCGGCCCGCCATGATCGCGTGCTGGGCGTCGAACCAGGTGGGCCCGGCGGCGGCCCGGCCGAGGTCCTGGCCGGCCCAGTGCCAGCGGTCGTGCAGGCCCATCAGCGCGTGGTACGGGTCGGGGCCCAGCCCCTCGGCGCCCGGGGCCAGATGCTCGGGGCCCAGCCCGCGCAGGGCGGTGACCGGCACCGCGAGCCCGACGTGGTCGTGCTGGTGGCGGCCCTTGACGATGCCGACCACCTCGCCGCGGTCGCAGTCGAGCAGCGGCCCGCCGGAGGCCCCCGGGGTGACCCGGACGTCGCTGCCGAACTGCAGGCCGCGGGCGTCACGGGCGCCGAAGCGGACGGCGATGAAGGTGTCCACGGGGCCGGCGGCGGGCGCGCCCTGGGGGCCGGCCGCCCCGTCGGCGCCGGGCCCGCCGGCACAGTCGCGTACTACGCGTTCGCCGGTCCGGTCCGGGGCCGGCTGCTCGTGCCCGCGGAAGATGTACGCGTCCTCCAGGAGCGTCGCCGGCTGATCGCTCAACCAGGCGCAGGGGTGCTCCGCCTCCCCCTCCAGGAGCCGGACCAGGGCGAGGTCGGCGCGGGGCGCGGCGGGCCCGGCCGCCGGGTCGGGCCGGCTCATGTCGTACACCAGGCGCGCGGGCGACACCCGGCCGCCGAACGCGACGCCGAAGATCCCGTCCGGCCCCGTCTCGCGGCGCCGGCCGTCGCCGGCCGCGAGCACATGGGCGCAGGTCAGCACCCATCCCGGCGCGATCAGCACACCGCTGCCCCACAGCCGGGCCGCGCTCGCGCCGGGTGCGGCACGCAGCCCGACGGTGGTGCGTGCGGCGTGGTCGAGGAGCTGGGCGTAGCGGGCACGGTCACCGCGGCCGCCGGCCGGCGGCTCGGGGGTCGCCATCAGCGGCCCGAATCGTCCGGCTCCCGGCGGTCGGCCGCCTGCGTTCGGTGCCGCCGCCGCGGTGACGGCGCCCCGCCGTCGTGCCGCCAGGTGAGGGTGACGGAGAGATTGGTCTTGGCCTCGCCGTCCGCGAGCAGGGCGACGGCCTTGCCGGGCTTGGCCGACAGCTCCACGCCGAAGGTCACGCTGGTCTCGTCCGGTGCGACCCGCTCGGCGGCCTGGCGGACGCTGCTCGCGACCCCGCCGATCACCTCGCGCAGTCCCTCGACCCGGGCGCCGAGCGCGTCCCAGGCGCCGACGTCCTCGAAATCCTCGTCCGCGTCCTCCCCGCCGTCGAGCCCGGGACCGTCCAGCCGGGAGACCCGGGCCCAGACCTCCGTGCCATCGGGCAGTTCGATGCGCTGTGCGCGATCTTGCATCACGGCCTCCTGCTCCCCCTGGACGGCAATTCCCCAATTGCCGCAGGACCGTTGACAGGTGATCAGGCTAGCCCTCGGTCGCCTGTGGCGCGAGAGGCCCGTGGGCCTGCCTATCCTGGCCGGGAATGTCCCATGACCCCTGGTGGAGAGCGCGTGTATTTCACTGACCGTGGCATCGAGGAGCTGGAGAACCGGCGCGGCGAGGAGGAGGTCACCCTCGGCTGGGTGGCCGAGCAGCTGCGCACGTTCGTCGATCTCAACCCGGACTTCGAGGTGCCGGTGGAGCGGCTGGCCACCTGGCTGGCACGGCTGGACGACGAAGAGGACGAGTAGGGCGAGTAGGGCGAGTAGGACAAGTAGCCGACGGGAGGGCCGCGCGGGGCCGCACCCAAGGGCGACCCCCAAGGGACGCGACGCGTCATATCGGGGTGACGTCAGGGTCGGCACTGCTTGACTTCGGCAAGCCGCGATATATCGTGTCTGGTGAGGACGCGATATGTTGCGTTGCACGGCTATCCAGGGGAGGCCAGGAATGTCAGCCCGGACCGAGTGGTCGCAGAATCCGATGCAGGTGGCCGAACCACGCACACTGGAGATCGCCGAGCCCCTCGACGCGCTCAACGTGCGCGTGGTCGGCGGCGCGGTCAATGTGGTCGGCACCTCCGACGGCAGCCCCGCCCGCCTGGAGGTCAGCGAGCTGCACGGCCCGCCGCTGACCGTCTCCTACCGCGACGGCACCCTGACCATCGCGTACGAGGACCTCCCCTGGAAGGGCTTTTTGAAGTTCCTGGAGCGCAAGGGGTGGAACCGCCGTGCGGTGGTGTCGGTGACGGTGCCGTCCGGCACCCGCGTCGAGGTCGGGGTGGTCGGCGCCGACGCGGTGGTCTCCGGCATCTCGGCGCGTACGGACGTGCGCGGCGTCTCCGGCCACAGCACGCTCGTCGGGCTCTCCGGCGAGGTGCGGGCCGACACCGTCTCCGGCAAGGTCGAGGTGCAGTCGCTCACCGGCGATCTGCGGTTCAACTCCGTCTCGGGCGATCTGACGGTCATCGACGGCGCGGGCGGCGGGGTGCACGCCGACTCCGTCAGCGGCGACATGGTCCTCGACCTGGATCCCGTCAAGGGCGCCGACATCCATCTGACGACGGTCTCCGGCGAGGTCGCCATCCGGCTGCCCGACCCGGCCGACGCCAGGGTGGAGGCGAACACCACGTCGGGCACGGTCTCCAACGCCTTCGACGATCTGCGGGTCAGCGGCCAGTGGGGCGCGAAGAAGATCACCGGCTCGCTGGGCGAGGGCACCGGCACGCTCAAGGTCACCACCATCTCCGGTGGTCTGGCCCTGCTGCGCCGCCCCGCCTTCGAGGACTCCCCCACCGACCCGCCCGCAACGAAGGAGGCGCGCTGACATGCCCCCCGTCTTCGCCCATGGCCGCCTCCGGCTCTACCTCCTCAAGCTCCTCGACGAGGCACCCCGGCACGGCTACGAGATCATCCGCCTGCTGGAGGAGCGCTTCCAGGGCCTGTACGCCCCCTCCGCCGGCACGGTCTACCCCCGGCTGGCCAAGCTGGAGGCCGAGGGCCTGGTGACGCATGCGACCGAGGGCGGCCGCAAGGTCTACTCGATCACCGACGCCGGCCGGGCCGAGCTCGCCGACCGCGGTGGCGAGCTGGCCGATCTGGAGCTGGAGATCAGGGAGTCGGTCGCGGCGCTCGCCTCGGACATCCGCGAGGACGTGAGCGGTTCGGCGCGGGATCTGCGCCGCGAGGTCCGGGCGGCCGCCCAGCAGGCCCGTGCCCAGGCCGGCGCGGCCGGGAAGGCCGGGCGCAACGGCGGCGGGAAGAAGGGCTCCGCGGACGGCGGCGCCGGCCGGCCGTTCCCGGAGGCCGCCGACTACTTCGACGGCGTGTTCGGCGACAAGGAGGCCTGGCGGCAGGCGAAGGAGGAGTTCCGGCGCGCCAAGGAGGAGTGGAAGGAGCAGGCGCGGCGGGCCAAGGAGGAGAGCAAGCGGGCCAAGCAGGACGCCCAGCGGGCACGTAAGCAGGCCAGGGACGCGCAGGTGTTCGCGCGCGAGGAGGTCCAGCGGGTCATCCGGCGCGTACAGGACCAGGCCCAGGAGGCGGTGCGGTCCGGCGACTGGCCGGGCGCGGTGCGCGAGGCGCTGGCCGAGGTGTCCCGCGAGGTCGGCCGCTTCACCGGCGACCGGTCCGGTGAGCACGCCGGCTCCGGGCCCGGTGGCGGCGCGGACGAGACGGCCCGGGTGACGGTCGAGCGCGTCGACCTGGCCAAGGAGCCCGGCGGGCGGGCCCCGTCCGCCGAGGCACCGCCGGCCCCGGAATGGGCGAAGGAGCCGACCAGCGGCGACCCGGCCCGCGACTTCGACCGGCTGCTGGACCGCTTCCGCGACGATCTGCGCGACGCGGCGCGCGATCACGGCGTCACGGCCGAGCAGCTCGGGGAGTCCCGCCGGCGGCTGGGCACGGCCGCCGCGCACATCGGCGCGCTGCTGCGCCATCCCGAGCAGTACGCGTCGCCCCGTAGGGACCCGGACGCGTAGGGCCGGACGGCCGGCGCGGGCCGGCCGGGCCCGCGCCCCCGGCCCCCGTAGGCCCCCGGCTCTCACAGGCCGGGTGCCGGTGACGCTGCGCGCAGGGGGCGCCCGTACGGCACCGCCCGGCCCTGTCCCACCCGCCCCGACGGGCGGCCGAAACCCACTCCGCCCCCAACGAACCCCCAACTACACAGAGTTGTCATCTTCGGGCTGGATTCACGCGGCGTAATCGGGGAAGGCAGTATTTCGCACGGCTTTTCGTCCGGCACCGGGTTCCAGGGAGCCCCAGCTGCCCGATTCCGCGGACCGACGGCCGTGTTCCGGACTACGACCCCCTCTCCCTGTCTGCGCACGCATCGTGAAGGCCATGAGGTGAAGCGATGTCGGAATACCACGCGGTCGCCCGCCGGATGTGGCACCAGCTGGAGCCACTGCACGCCGCGCTGTACTTCGCCCCCGAGGCCCGCCAGGTCGCCGCCGACCTCGGCTACGACGTCGGCTCCCGCTGGCCGAGCTACTTCGCCTGGCGTTGCGCTCCGTTGGGCGCGGCCGGTCCCGAGCTGGTGGCCGCGACGTTCTACACCTTCAGCCCACGCATGATCGCGCGGTATGTCCCGCAGATCTGGACCGTCGCGGAGCCGGCCAAGGTGCTCGACGCCCGGCTGCTGGCCGTGGACCGGGCGCTGACCGCCCTCATCGGCCGCCGGCTGAGCGGCGCACAGCTCGCCGAGGCGGCCCGGCTCGCGCGCCAGGCCGCCGAGAACGCCGGCCCGGCCGCCCGGCCGCTGGCCGCCGCCAACCTCGACCTGCCCTGGCCGGACGCCCCCCATCTCACGCTCTGGCAGGCCGCGACGGTACTGCGCGAACACCGCGGCGACGGCCATCTGGCGGCGCTGCTGACCTTCGGGCTCGATCCGTGCGAGGCGCTGGTGTCGTTCGCCGCGATCGGTGCCGCGCCGGCTTCGGACTTCGCCGGGCGCGGCTGGAGCGGCCAGGAGTGGAGCGAGGCCCGCCGTCGCCTCGCCGCCCGCGGCTGGATCGGCCCGGACGGCGGCGCCACCGAGCGCGCCCGCGAGGAACGCCAGGTGATCGAGCGGATGACGGACCGTCTGGCGGCCGGCCCCTGGCGGGCGCTGGGCCACTCCCGTGCCGAGCGGCTGGCGCAGCTGCTCAACCCCGTGCTCGGCGCGATCTTCGAGGCGGGCTACCTGCCGCGGCACAACACCCTGGGCATCGGCGCGCTGAAGGTGGCCTACCCGTAGGCCCCGGCCCGGCTCCCTCGGTGGCCGCCCCGGGAAGCCAGGGCCTGTTCCGACGGGTCATGGCCGGGCCCGCCGGGCGCCCAACTCGGCCTGCGGGCAGGGCCACTGGGGCACGCCCCGGGCTCGGACGGCTCGCCGGGAGCGCCCCGGAACGCCTCGACGGGCCACGGGCCAGCGGTTTCTGACGCCGTATGACACCGTATGCAGTATCCGGACGTGCGGGGCGCACGGATGCGGGGTGCGATCGAGACGTACCCGCGAGCCCCACCCGATGGGAGATCATCATGCGTGTCCGTACCCTCGCCGTGGCAGTGGCCCTGGCCGGCGTGGCCGTTCTGGGCGGTGCCCCCCTCGCCGCCGCCGACGGCGAAGCCCGCGACCCCTTCAGCGCCATCCGGGGGCACCAGTCCCCGCCGGCCGAGACGACGTGCCTGGCCGACATCTCCATCCTCGTCGACCCCGGGGTCCTTCGCTGCGCCCAGTGAGAGATGCCGCCGCCCCGGCCCCGCATCGGGCGCCCGGGGCGGCGTCCGCTTTCAGGGCACCGCCTCAGGGCGCCCCTTCGCCACCGGACAGCGAGATCACCGCCGCCACACCGTCCGTCCGCAGCTCGACCGGCATCTGAGTGCCCGTCAGCGGCGCGGTCAGCAGGGCGGCGTCGAAGCGCTCCAGCGTCGCCGCGGGGTCGGTGCGCAGCTCGGTGCGCCCCTCCAGCGCGACCACCATGACGGCGTGAGGGCCACCGGCGCCGTGGTCCGGCGGCCGGCCCGGTGCGGGCGCCCGGCTTCCGCGGACCATCTCCACCGTCGCCGCCGCGCGCCCGTCCCGGAGCATCACATTGAGGTTGACGACCGGGCCGGACAGCAGCCGGCAGTCGGTGTCGGCCCCGCCGGGGAAGGAGAACGGGCGGTAGCGGCCCGGGAGGTGGTGGGGGGTGCCGTCCACCGTCAGCTCCAGCCCGGCGCCGTCGACGACGGTCAGGATCCGCCGGACGCCGGGCAGCGGTGAGTACGGGCCGTCCCGGGTGACGTCGGCCAGGCTGACGCGCCAGGCGAAGGTGTCCCAGCCGGCGCCGGGCGGGTGGGCGGCGACCTCGCGGGTCACCCCGCCGCCGTTGCTCCACGGCGCGGCGCGGCGCCCCCGCGCCCGCAGGATCCGCACGTCGGTCGGCAACCGTCAGACCGTCAGCACGATCTTGCCGAACAGGTCGCCCTGGGCCATCTTCGCGAAGCCCTCGCGCGCCCGGTCCAGCGGCAGCGTCGAGTCGATGACCGGACGGATGCCCTTGGCGGCGCAGAAGCTGAGCAGCCCGGCCAGCTCCTCCTTGGTGCCCATCGTGGAGCCGACGACCTTCAGCTCCAGGAAGAAGATCCGGTTGAGCTCCCCGCTCTTGGGGGTGAAACCGCTGGTGGCGCCCGAGATGACCAGGGTGCCTCCGGGCCTGAGCGACTTGACGGAGTGCGACCAGGTGGCCGCGCCGACGGTCTCGATCACCGCGTCCACCCGCTGCGGCAGCCGCTCCCCGCTGGCGTACACCGCCTCGGCGCCCAGCTCCAGTGCGCGCTTGCGCTTGGTCTCGTCCCGGCTGGTGGCGAAGACCCGAAGGCCCGCGGCGGCACCGAGCACGATGGCCGCGGTCGCGACACCGCCGCCGGCGCCCTGCACCAGGACGCTGTCCCCGGGCCGTACGCCCCCGTTGGTGAACAGCATCCGGTACGCGGTCAGCCAGGCGGTCGGCAGGCAGGCGGCCTCCGCGAAGGACAGCTCCTTCGGCTTGGGCAGGACGTTCCAGGCGGGGACGGTGACCCGCTCGGCGAAGGTGCCCTGGTAGCGCTCGGTGAGGATGGAGGGCTTCTCCTTGGGGCCGACGCCGTGTCCGGTCTGGCCGATGACGGAGTGCAGGACGACCTCGTTGCCGTCCTCGTCGATCCCGGCGGCGTCGCAGCCGAGGATCATCGGCAGCGACTCCTCGCTGATGCCGACCCCGCGCAACGACCACAGGTCGTGGTGGTTGAGGGAGGCGGCCTTGACGTTGACGGTCGTCCAGCCGGGGCGTACGTCGGGGGCCGGGCGCTCCCCCAATTCGAGGCCGTTCAGCGGCTGGTCACGGTCGATGCGGGCGGCATAGGCGGCAAACATGATCCCAACGTAGGCCGCGGCCGCGCGCTGCGGTACCACGTACGGGTGTGACACGCACCGCGCCGTTCCGGCCGCGGACCCCCGCCCCGGCCGGGACGCGGGCGCCGCCGTCACGCCGGCGCCACCACCGCGACGGGCCGGGCCCGCACCCTCTCAGGTGCGGGCCCGGCCCGTTGGCGTACGACGGAAGCGCTCAGCGGCGCGCCACGCCCTCGGCCCGGGCCGCGGCCGCGACGGCGGCGGTGACGGCCGGGGCGACCCGCTCGTCGAACGGCGAGGGGATGACCCGGTCGGCGCTGAGTTCGTCGGCGACGACGGCGGCCAGCGCCTCGGCGGCGGCGAGCTTCATGCCCTCGGTGATCCGCGAGGCTCGCACCTGCATGGCGCCGGCGAAGATGCCGGGGAAGGCCAGCACGTTGTTGATCTGGTTGGGGAAGTCGCTGCGCCCGGTGGCGACCACGGCCGCGTACTTGTGCGCGACGTCGGGGTGGATCTCCGGGGTGGGGTTGGCCATCGCGAAGATCAGCGAGTTCTTCGCCATCTTCGCCACCGCCTCCTCGGGCACCGTGCCGCCGGAGACCCCGATGAAGACATCGGCGCCGTCCAGCGCCTGCTCCAGCGAACCGGTCAGCTGCGCCTTGTTGGTGAAGCCGGCCACCTCGCGCTTGACGTCCGTGAGGTCGCCGCGGTCCGTGGAGACCACGCCCTTGCGGTCGCAGACCGCGACATCGCCGATGCCCGCCTCGATGAGGATCTTGGCGATGGCGACACCGGCCGCGCCGGCGCCGGAGATGACCGCCCGCAGCTGGCCGAGCGAGCGGTCGGTGAGCTTGGCGGCGTTGCGCAGCGCGGCCAGCGTGACCACGGCCGTGCCGTGCTGGTCGTCGTGGAAGACCGGGATGTCCAGCGCCTCCTGGAGGCGGCGCTCGATCTCGAAGCACCGGGGCGCCGAGATGTCCTCCAGGTTGACGCCGCCGAAGGACGGCGCGAGCCGGACGACGGTCTCCACGATCTCGTCGGTGTCGGTGGTGGCGAGCGCGATCGGCACCGCGTCCACACCGCCGAACTGCTTGAAGAGGATGGCCTTGCCCTCCATCACGGGGAGGGAGGCCTCCGGGCCGATGTCGCCCAGGCCCAGCACCGCGGTGCCGTCCGTGACGACGGCGACGACCTGGGACTTCCATGTGTAGTCGTGCACGAGCTCGGGCTGCTCGGCGATGGCGCTGCACACCTTGGCGACGCCCGGCGTGTACGCGAGGGACAGGTCGTCCTTGTCGCGGACCGGCACGGTCGCCTGGATGGCCATCTTGCCGCCGCGATGCAGCGCGAAGGCGGGATCGAAGGTTCCGTCGGGCGCCGTGCCCGTGCCTTCGTCCGCGCCCGTATTTCCGTCGCTGCGAGGATTGACGATCTCCGCTGCCACTTGTCTTACCCCTTTATTCGTAAATCTGCTGAGGGTGGCCACTCCCTGGTTGAGGAGTGGGCGGGCACCGCGTCCGCGCCCTGTGGGGGCGGATGGCCGCCCCGCAGGGGGAGGTACGGACGCCGGGCGCGCCGCACACGCGCCCTGAGCCCCGGATGAGGGGTGTAACGAACATTTCTACCGGACGGGCGCGGGCCTCGACGAGTCAGATTCATTACCCTCGGGTTCAAGGTTCCGACAATAACGGCGAAGTGCCGCAGAACGGCCGAAGTACTCTCGCCCCGCTGTCCGGAATCCGAGACGTCCGGAGTGCGCCGAACGTCCCTCGCACCCTGTTGGAGACGGCTTCCCCTTGCGACACAAGGGCGCCACCTTCCCTTCCCCGTCCGTTATCCGATTTTGACCTGAACGGCAGTCCGAATACCGGAGTCCGGATGGCAGGATTCCGTCACCAACCGAGGTCGCGACGCTCGAAGGGTGTCCCCGACCCTTCTGTCACGTCTCCGCCACGTCGGCTTCTCCATCCGCAGGAGGAACAGCATGACCGCAAGCACCACCCGTCGCAGGGCCGCCGGCAGGTCGCGTACAGCCGTGGCCGCCGCGGCGGCGGTCACCGCCTCGCTGATGCTCCTCAGCGCCTGCGGCGACCAGACGGATGCGGCCATCGCCAAACGAGAGGCGCAGAAGAACCGCAACGTCCACGCGCCGCTGTTCAAGCTGCTGCCCAAGGACGTGCAGGAGATCGGCCTGCTCCAGGTCGGCTCCGACATCACGTACAAGCCGGTGGAGTTCCGTACGAACGGCAAGGTCACCGGCATCGACCCGGACCTCGCGGCGGCGATGGAGAAGGCCCTGGGCGTCAAGCTCAACTTCAACAACGCCACCTTCGACACCCTCATGGGCGGCCTGAAGTCCCAGCGCTACGACATCGCGATGTCGGCGATGACGGACACCAAGGAGCGCCAGGAGGGCATCGACAGCAACACCGGCAAGAAGATCGGCCAGGGCGTCGACTTCATCGACTACCTCAACGTCGGCGTCTCGCTCTACACCCAGAAGGGCGAGACCAAGGGCATCGACGGCTGGGAAACGCTGTGCGGCAAGAAGCTCGCGGTACAGCGCGGCACCGTCTCGCACGACCTGGCCAAGGACAAGTCGAAGGCCTGCGAGAAGAACGACGAGGAGCCGATCGCCATCGAGGCGTTCGACAACGACTCCGAGGCCCAGACCCGGCTGCGCACCGGCGGTGTGGACGCCGTCTCCAGCGACTACCCGGTCGCGGCGTACGCGGTGAAGGTCTCCGGGGGCGGCAAGGACTTCCAGATGGTCGGCGGCGCCCCGCTCAAGGCGGCCCCGTACGGCATCGCGGTCCCCAAGGGCCAGGAGAAGCTGCGCGACGCCCTCAGGGCCGCGGTGGAACTCACGATCAAGAACGGCTCCTACGCCAAGGTCCTGGACAAGTGGGACGTCAAGGACGCGGCGGTCAAGGAAGTGAAGATCAACAGCGGCACCTGAGCCGCCGGCAGCCGTCCCGTCCCCTCCGGCCACCCCGCCGAACGCTGAAAGGCAACATCCGTGTCAGTTGACGTCGACAAGTCGGCCCAGCCGCCGGCGGACGCTCCGCCGCCCCAGCCCGAGCCCATCAAAGCCATCCCGGTCCGCCATTACGGCCGCTGGGTCGCGGCGATCGTCGTCATCGGAGTGCTCGCCCTGCTCGTGCGGGCCTTCGCCTCCGGGAACGTCAACTGGGGCGCCATCCCGGAGTACATGTTCAACGCGGACATCCTCAAGGGCCTGCGCAACACCCTGCTGATCACCGTGCTCTCGATGGTCATCGGCATCGTGCTCGGCGTGATCCTGGCCGTGATGCGCCAGTCCAAGAACCCGGTGACCTCGACCGTCTCGTGGTTCTACATCTGGTTCTTCCGCGGTACGCCGGTCTACGTCCAGCTGTTCCTGTGGTTCAACCTCGGCCTGGTCTTCCAGTACATCGACATCATGCCGATCTACAAGGACGAGTGGTCGGACTTCATGACCCCGTTCCTGTGCGCGCTGCTGGGCCTCGGCCTGAACGAGGCGGCGTACATGGCGGAGATCTGCCGGGCCGGTCTGAACGCCGTCGACGAGGGCCAGACCGAGGCGGCGCACGCGCTGGGCATGAGCCACGGCAAGACGCTGCGCCGGATCATCGTGCCGCAGGCGATGCGGGTGATCGTGCCGCCGACCGGCAACGAGGTCATCAACATGCTCAAGACCTCGTCGCTGGTGATCGCGGTCCAGTACTACGACCTGCTCCAGGCCGCCCAGAACGTCGGCCGGGACTCCGGTGTGGTGGTCGAGATGCTGATCCTCGCCGCCGCCTGGTACCTGATCGCCACTACGGTGCTGAGCATCGGGCAGTACTACCTTGAGCGCTACTACGCCCGCGGCTCCAGCCGCCAGCTCCCGCCCACTCCGCTCCAGCGCGCCAAGGCGAAGCTGGCCGGCGGCTTCAACCGCTCCGCCGGAGGTGTCGGATGACCAGCAAGACCACCACGAGCAAGACCGGGGGCACCAGCGGCGGCCCCATGGTCCTGGCCGAGGGCGTCCACAAGTCCTACGGCGCGGCCCACATCCTCAAGGGCATCGACCTGGAGGTCGCGCCCCGGGAGGTCTTCTGCCTGATCGGCCCGTCCGGCTCCGGCAAGTCGACGTTCCTGCGCTGCATCAACCACCTGGAGAAGGTCAACGCCGGCCGGCTGTCCGTCGACGGCGAGCTGGTCGGCTACCGCGAGCACCACGGCAAGCTCTACGAGCTGCGCGACCGCGAGGTCGCCGCCCGCCGCCGCGACATCGGCATGGTCTTCCAGCGCTTCAACCTCTTCCCGCACATGACCGCGGTGGAGAACATCATGGAGGCGCCGATCCAGGTCAAGGGCGAGTCCAAGGCGACCGCCCGCGAGCGCGCGACCAAGCTGCTGGACCGCGTCGGCCTGGCCGACAAGGCGGGGAACTACCCCTCGCAGCTCTCCGGCGGCCAGCAGCAGCGCGTCGCCATCGCCCGTGCGCTGGCGATGGAGCCCAAGCTGATGCTCTTCGACGAGCCGACCTCGGCCCTCGATCCGGAGCTGGTCGGTGACGTCCTGGACGTCATGAAGGACCTGGCGGCGGACGGCATGACGATGGTCGTCGTGACCCATGAGATGGGCTTCGCCCGCGAGGTCGGCGACTCGCTGGTCTTCATGGACGACGGAGTGGTGGTCGAATCCGGCCACCCGCGCGAGGTGCTCGGCAACCCGCAGCACGAGCGGACGAAGTCGTTCCTGTCGAAGGTGCTGTAGTCGACGGTCCTGTAGCGGGTCTCGCACCGGTGCCCGCCGGCGCGGCGGAAGTCTTCGCCGCGACGGCGGGCACCGCTGTTCCCCGGCCCGCCGCGTCAGCGTCCCGCCGGGCTACTTCAGGCCCAGGACCAGGGCGTCCGTGGGCGAGGCCCACACCGCCCGGGCCTCCTCGAAGCCCGACTCGCGCAGCACCTGGGCGTGCCAGGCCACCGACGGCGTGTCCCCGTCCGCGTGCTCGCCGTAGAGAGCGAAGCGCTCGGCGGTCGGCTCGGCCAGCCGCGGGTCGGCGGCGGCCAGCTGCCACCACTCGCCCCAGTCGACCGCGCCGGCCGCCTTCGCCGCGTCCATCCGCGCGTGGCGGAAGGCCCGCTCGGCGGCGTTGATCCGCGGCGTGGACTCCTCCGGCATGTGGTCGGCGTTCATGAACACCCCGCCGTCCCGGACGAGCCTGCCGAGCTGCCCGTACAGCCCGCGCAGGTCCTCGGTGTGCAGCCAGTGCAGCGCGGTGGCGGTCAGTACCGCGTCGTAGGTGTTGTGCGGCAGCTTCGCGGTCCAGTGCGGGTCCTTCAGATCGGCTCGTACGAAGCGGACCCGGGGATCGTCCTCGAAGTACCCTTCCGCGATGGCCAGCAGCGCGGGATCCAGATCGACGCCCACACTCTCGGCCTTCGGGAACCGCTTCAGCAGCCGGTCGGAGATACTGCCCGTACCGCACGCCAGGTCCAGGACCCGGGGCTCGGGGCCCACCAGCGCCTCGACCATGTCCAGCATCACCCGGAACCGCTCCTCGCGATCGGGGAGGTACCACTCCTGCTGGCGGTCCCAACTGTTCTGCCATGCCTGCCAATCGGCGCCGGCGACGGTCTCGGTCATCGCTTCCCCTCCAGGCCGTAATACCCTCGTAGTATCAACGCCCATTACAACGAGCGAGTATCCGCACCCTAACCCCCGCCCGTAAGGACCACAAGTGGAACTGGCCTATTACTCGGACTACGCCGTGCGACTGGTCAACAGCGAGCAGCCCGAGCGCGGCGGCGACAGCCTCACCTCGGTGGAGGCCGTACGCGAGCTCTTCGGCCCGGCCCAGCAGTCCGCCCGGCGCGCGACCGACAGCGACGTCACCCGGCTGCGCACGGTCCGCGCCCGGCTGCGCGCCGTCTTCGAGGCCGCCGACGCCGGCGACGAGGTCCTGGCCGTGGACCTGCTCAACGCCCTGATGATGGAGTTCCCGGTCAGCCCGCAGATCTCCGGCCACGAGTACCGGGACGACGACGGGCGCCCCAAGTGGCACATGCACATCGCCGACCACGCGGCCAACGCCACGGCCGGCTTCACCGCGACCGCCTGCATGGGCCTGGCCTTCCACCTCACCGAGCTGGGCGTGGACCGGCTCGGCATCTGCGAGGCGCGGCCCTGCCGCAACGTCTACGTGGACACCTCGACCAACCGCTCGCGGCGCTACTGCTCCGACCGCTGCGCCACCCGCGCCAACGTCGCCGCCTACCGCGCCCGCAAGCGCCTGGAGAGCGAACGCTCGGCCCTTACGGGACGGACCGCCGACGCCGCCCAGGACAGCACTCCGGCGACGGACCGCTGAATCCCCCGCGGCGAGCGGAGGCGCACCCAGGCGCGGGCGACGACCAGTTCGTCCGGGACCGCACCGAATTCCCGGCTGTCGTTCTCGACGAACGGATTGTCCCCCTGGACCCACCAGCCGCCGTCGCACCGCCGCACGGCGCGCTTGACGATCAGCAGATCCTGCCGGAACGGGTGCCGCAGCACGACCACGTCACCGGGCCGCACCGCCGCGCCGTACTGCACCACCAACTGGTCACCGGGCAGCAGCGACGGCACCATTGACGGGTTGTAGACCTCGGCCAGGCCGAACGCCCGCAGCAGTCCGCCCCGCTCGTGCCCCGGCTCCGCGCCCTCGCCCTGCTCCGGGCCACGCTCGTGCACCCGCTCCGGCATCCCGTACCTCCCGGTCCGACCGCTCACCGGTCCATCCTCCATCAGTCCCAGCGTGACACTGGACTTTTGCCCTAAGACCCCCGGGCCACCCGCGAAAAGCCTTCCCGTACCGAGTAATCTCGCACCTGAGAAGACGATCACGAGGAAGGACTGAACATGCTTTCCCGCCTGTTCGCCCCCAAGGTCAAGGTCAGCGCCCACTGCGACCTGCCCTGCGGCGTGTACGACCCGGCCCAGGCCCGCATCGAGGCCGAGTCGGTCAAGGCCGTCCAGGAGAAGTACCAGGCCAACGAGGACGCGGACTTCCGCACCCGCGCCGTCCTGATCAAGGAGCAGCGCGCGGAGCTGGCCAAGCACCACGTCTCGGTGCTGTGGAGCGACTACTTCAAGCCCCCGCACTTCGAGAAGTACCCGGAGCTGCACCAGCTGGTCAACGACACCCTCAAGGCGCTCAGCGCCGCCAAGGGTTCCAACGACCCGGCCACCGGCCAGAAGGCGCTGGACTACATCGCCCAGATCGACAAGATCTTCTGGGAGACCAAGAAGGCCTGATCTTTGGCCAGGCCGTTTGACCTGCGGTTTCGCGGGTCACATCGCCTTCCTGTCCGCACCCGGTCCGTAAGCCGCCGAACACGGCGTCCCTGACGGACCGGGTGCGGTCTTCTTTGCCCGGCCGCAGGCGCGCATAGCTCCGTGGCGAGGGAGTCTTCCCCGCGTTGACCTGTGCGGGTACGGCCCTTGCGGGGTGACGGAGCCGGGCCAGGTGCGCGTCCACTCTCCGGCTCGTCAGTCGTCGAGGGGCAGAGCCGTTCCCCGCACGCGGTGGCGGGCGCGGTCGACGAGGTGGCGGGCCGCGGCGGGGCTGCCGCCGACGAGGGGGGCGATCGCGTCGAACGGCAAGGAGAACAGGTCGTGCAGGACGAAGGCGAGGCGCTCGGCCGGGGTGAGGGTCTCCAGGGACGCGAGGAGGGCCAGGCCGACGGAGTCCGCCAGCCTGGCCTGTCGCTCGGGGCCGGTGCATTCGGTGTCGTGTTCGTCCATCGGTCGCCTTCCTCCGTCACCTCGTGTCGGAGCAATGACTCGCGAAGCCGTGCCGATGTGACGGACGGGCTGGGTGCCTGGGGCTGATGCTCCGGCCCGGCATCCGCTATCCCGCCGGCACCGACCTGGCCCCCTGCACCGCGGTGCTCGCCTGGTCGGCCGAGCGCCCCCGCAGCGCTGCCCTCGGCTCGCTCCAGACGCTGCTGCGCGACTACGCCGGCACCGTCGACCGCAGGTGGAACCCGCTCCGACAAGCGCTAAGTCGCCACCGGCAGCGGCCCGTCATGGCGTACGAGCCAGGCACGATAGGCCTCGCTCGCCCAGGCGATCTCCATGTACGAGGCGGTCAGGTCGGCGAACAGGTCGTCCTGGGAGGCGGCCGGGGTGCCGTCCTGGCGGCAGGCCATGAAGAGGCGGACGGCCAGCGGGTCGCCGTACAGCGGGCGGATGGCCATGCCGTGCCGGGAGCGGGCGGTCGGCTGGCAGGGGGTGACCACCTCCCCGGCCGTGACCAGGTCGACGGCGGTGAGGTAGTCGCCGTGGACGACCCGGGGGTTGACGCCGGCCGCGGTCCAGATGCGCCGCAGGCCGGCCCATTCGCCGTCCACGGTCGGGTCCACCATCCACTGGTCGTCGGCGAGGTCCGCGACCCGGACGATCTCCTTGGCGGCGGCCGGGTGGGAGTCCGCCAGCGCGATGAACTGCGGTTCCCTGGCGATGAGTTCGTGCTCGACCAGGCCGTCGGGGATCCGCAGCGGCACGCCCTCGACCTCGTGCACGAAGGCGGCGTCGAGCTGCCCCATGGCGACCATGTGCAGCAGGGCATTGGCGGACACATCGGTACGTATCGTCGTGTCCGTCTCCGGCAGCCGCACCCGCAGCCGGCGCAGCCAGCCGGCGACCGCGGGGCTGTTGGTGCTGCCGATGTGCAGCCGGGCGCCCTGTTCGCGGTGGGAGGCCGAGGCGACCTCGTCGACAAGGGCTCGCATTTCGGCCACTATCGGTCTCGCCCGGCACAGCACCGAATGCCCCAGCGGCGTCGGCCGACTGCCGGTCGACTCGCGGAAGAAGAGCTGGCCACCCAGGGCCTTTTCGATGCGGTGGAGCTGGGTCGTCAAGGATGGCTGGGTCATGCCCAGCTGCCGTGCCGCCTTGCGTACGCTGCCTGAGTCGGCGATGGCGCACAGCGCGCGAAGATGCCTTACCTCGAGCTCCACGTCGGGAGCATAACGACCACGGCATCCGTCACACCAGACTCTCAAACCCGCCGGAACGCGCCTTTTTTCCCAAGGCGCTTGGCAGGGGTATAGAGCGGTGCTATCGCCACCTAACATCTCCGTCTTCCGGGTGAACTCCGTCCAGACTCAACGGCACCAAGAAATCCGCAGGGCCCCGGTCGCCGCCCCACACGGCGACCGTACGGCCCTCGGAAATTAAGGAGCCCCCCACATGAGATCTCCTAAGACGGCGCTGTCGGCGGCGCTCGGTCTGGGCCTCGCCGCCACGCTCGCGATCGCCGCGCCGGTGTCGGCATCCTCCCCCTCCCCCGCCAAGTCCGCCCGCAGCACCGCCGCTTCGATCGCGGCGTACAACGGGTCGGCGGCGGAGAAGGCCGACACCAAGGCGTTCTTCGAGGCCGTGATGAAGTCGGCCAGGGCCAAGATGAAGGCCAACCCGCACGCGGCCTCGGTCACCGTGACCTACGACGCCAGCGCGGCGCCGACGTTCAAGGGCCAGATAGCCGAGAGCGCGTCGATCTGGAACAGCGCCGTGAAGAACGTGCAGCTGCAGGAAGGCAGCGGCGGCGACTTCCAGTACCGCGAGGGCAACGACCCGCGCGGTTCGTACGCCAGCACCGACGGCCACGGCAAGGGCTTCGTCTTCCTGGACTACCAGCAGAACCAGGAGTACAACTCCACCCGCGTCGCCGCGCACGAGACCGGCCATGTGCTGGGTCTGCCGGACCACTACGAGGGTCCGTGCAGCGAGCTGATGTCCGGTGGCGGCCCCGGCACGTCCTGCCAGAACAGCCAGCCGGACGACAACGAACGCGCCAAGGTGGAGCAGCTGTGGGCCAACGGCCTGGCGGGCGTCCACTTCGGCAAGGCGTCCTGACCCGGCGCCCGGCCTGAGACGCACCACACCTTCCGCACCAAGAAGCACGTTCGCGCACCACGAGTTCGGCGGTGGTCCGCGGTCCGGACCGTAGTGACGGTGGGCGGTCCGGCCCCCGGCCTGGGGCTGACGAGTACCGGAACCTGGCGGCCGGCCCTCGTACCCCCACCAGCCCTCGCAGTTCCTGCGCCGCCCAGAGCGGTGGGGCTCCTCCACGAGCCCCACCGCTTTCGTGTGTCCGCCGCCGGGTGCTCCCGCCGCCGGTCCGCGACGGGCTCGCCGGAACCTCAGCCCCACAGGGCCCGGGCGGCGGCCGCACCGGCGAACGCGGCCGCCACCGCGGCCAGCACGCTCGCCGCGGCGTTGAGCGCGGCGTAGCCCCGCGCCCCGTCCGCCGCCAGCCGGAACGTCTCGTAGGAGAAGGTCGAGTACGTCGTCAGGGCGCCGCATAGGCCGGTGCCCACCAGCAGCTGGACGTGCGAGGAGGCCACGCCTGCGGTGGCCGCGCCGGTGAGCAGGCCGAGGATCAGCGAGCCGACGGTGTTGACGACGAAGGTCCCCCACGGGAAGACCGTGCCGTGTCGCGCCTGGACGTAGCGGTCGGTCAGGAAGCGCAGCGGCGCCCCGACCATCGCGCCGGCCACCACCAGCAGCCAGTTCACCCGCGTCCGCCCTCCTCCGGGCGCGCGCCGTCGGTGTCCGCGGCCGGGTAGGCGATCATCTCGCAGGCGTCGAGCGTCACCAGACCGCCGCCCGCGAGGAGTTCGTCGAGCTGCGGGAGGAAGGCCCGTACCCGCTCCTGCGCGTCGACGACGACGATCGTGACCGGCAGCTCCTCGCTCAGCGACAGCAGCCGCTGGGTGTGGATGACCGAGGTGGCGCCGAAGCCCTCGATACCGCGGAAGACGCTGGCGCCGGCCAGTCCGGCCGCGCGGGCGCGCAGCACGATCTCCGCGTAGAGGGGCTTGTGGTGCCAGACCTCCTGTTCGCCGACCAGGACCGTGAGCCGCAGCGCGGGGGCGCTGCCGGGGTGTGCCGCGCCGGGGGTCATACCGTCCGCCGCCTCGGTGCGAGCAGTGCGCGGGCGGCGACGACCGCGCCCCACACCGCGGCGAGCGCGGCGAGCAGAGTGCCCGCGAGGTAGGCCGGGGCGAGCAGCGGCTGCCGGGCGTCGGCCAGCCGCTGGATGTCGACCGCGTAGGTGGAGAAGGTGGTGAAGCCGCCGAGGACGCCGGTGCCCAGGAAGGGGCGCAGCAGCCGGTGGGCCGACCGGACCTCGGTGATCAGCACCATCAGCACGCCCATCAGCGCACAGCCCACGACGTTGACGGCCAGCGTCGTCCAGGGGAAGGCGTTGGTGGCGGTGGGCCACAGCAGCGCGGCGCCGTAGCGTGCCGTGGCGCCGGCCGCGCCGCCCGCGGCCACCGCGCCGACGACCGGCCACTGGCCCTCCCAGGGCGCCGCCCGGCGGGCTCGCTCGTCCATATGTCTCCCGGGATCTTCGGCGCCACCAGGCTATCCCCGCCTATTTGACACCGCCAAACATGGGATGTTCCCATCACCGGTGAAATCAAGACGGAGGACGCCCATGCCGCTGCGCAGCACCACCCGCACCAACCTGGTGGACCTGGTCATCGAGCAGATGGAGGGCCTGATCGCCGACGGCGAGTGGCCGGTAGGGACGAAGATCCCCGCCGAGCCCGCGCTGGTCGAGCAGCTCGACGTGGGCCGCAACACCGTCCGTGAGGCCGTGCGCGCGCTGGTGCACACCGGGCTGCTGGAGCCGCGCCAGGGCGACGGCACCTATGTCCGCGCCAGCAGCGGCTTCGGTGCCGCCGTGCAGCGCAGGCTGCGGCGGGCCGGCGACCTGGAGGCGTTCGAGGTGCGCGCCTGCCTGGAGCGCGATGCCGCGCGCTACGCCGCGCAGCGCCGCACCGACGAGGACCTCGCCGCGCTGCGCGCCACCCTCGCCGACCGCGACCGTGCCTGGAAGAGCGGCGATCTGGACGCCTTCATCGACGCGGACGTGGACTTCCACCGCACCATCGCCGCCGCGGCCCACAACAGCGTCCTGGCCGAGCTGTACGAGCACCTCAGCGACGCCCTGCGCGCGACGCTCCAGTCGGTCATCGGCGCCCCCGTCCCCGATTCCGTACGCAACCAGTACGACGCACACGAGGCCATCGTCGACGCCATCGAGGCACGGGACGCCGAGGGCGCCGAGCGTGCCGCGCTGGCGCACCTCGCCCAGGGCATGGCGGCCCTGCGCGAGAGCGCCGGCGACCGCGAGGAGTCCGACGGCCCGAAGGGAAACCAGCAGTGACCCGGGACCAGACCAGCGCACCCGCGCACGCCCCCGCGCCGGCCACGTCGCCGGCGACCCCGCCCGGCGCCACCGGCCGCCGTGCCCTCCACCTCGGCATCGGCGTCGTCCTGCTGGCCCTGAATCTGCGCCCCGCGCTGGTCGCCGTCTCCCCGCTGGCCGGCACCATCCGCGACGACAGCGGGATGTCGGCCGCCGCGACGAGTCTGCTCACCGCGCTGCCGCTGCTCTGCTTCGGCCTGCTGGCGCCGTTCGCGCCGCGGCTGGGGCGGCGGCTGGGCATGGAGCGGTCGCTGCTCGGCACGATGGCGCTGATCTGCCTGGGCACCGCGCTGCGCCTGCTGGACTCGGTGGTGGCGCTGTTCGCCGGGACGATCGTGATCGGCGCCGGGATAGCCGTCGCCAACGTCCTGCTGCCCGGCCTGATCAAGCGCGACTTCCCGGCCCGGGCGGGCCTGATGACCGGCCTGTACTCCATGTCGCTCTTCGGCGGCGCGGCACTGGCGGCCGGGGTCACCGTCCCCGTGCAGCAGGCCGCCGGTCTGACCTGGCAGGCGACGCTGGCCTGCTGGGGCGCGCTGGCGGTGCTGGCGCTGGTCTGCTGGCTGCCGCAGGTCCGCCGCCGTACGCGGGTGCCGCGCGGCGCGGCCGGCGAGGCGGCGCACCCGGTACGCGGCCTGTGGCGCGACCCCCTGGCCTGGCAGGTCACCGGGTACATGGGCCTGCAGTCGCTGAGCTACTACGCGGCCGCGGCGTGGCTGCCGACGATGCTCCACGACGCCGGTCTGGGCGCGGGCGACGCCGGCTGGATGCTCTCCTTCTCCTCGTTGCTGGGCATCGCGGGCTCGTTCCTCGCCCCCGTCGTCGTCGGCCGCCGGCTGCCCGCCGGCGTGCTGGCCGCCGGCTCGGCGCTGCTGTGCGCGGCCGCCTTCGCCGGCGTGCTGATCGCGCCGGTCGGCGGCGCCTACGTCTGGATGGTGCTGCTCGGCCTGGGCCAGGGCGCGGCGATCAGCCTGGCGCTGCTGTTCATCGTCCAGCGCGCCCCGGACGCCCGGCACACCGCCCAGCTGTCCAGCATGGCGCAGTGCTTCGGCTATGTCCTGGCCGCCACCGGCCCGGCCGTCCTGGGCGCCGTGCACGACGCCTCCGGCAGCTGGACGGTGCCGCTGACGCTCCTGCTGGCGCTGCTGCTCCCGCAGATCGCGGTGGGCCTGGGCGCGGCGCGACCGCGGCACGTGGCGGGCCGGTAGGGCGCGGCGGGACCCGCTTGAGCCGCCCTACAGCCAGCCGTTGCGCTTGAAGCCGCGGTGGATGACCCAGCAGGCGGCCGCGATCAGCGCCATCACCAGCGGATAGCCGAACGTCCAGTGCTTCTCCGGCATGTACTCGAAGTTCATTCCGTACACGCCGCAGACCATGGTCGGCACCGCCAGGATCGCGACCCAGGCACTGATCTTGCGCATGTCCTCGTTCTGGGCGACGGTGACCTGGGCGAGATGGGCCTGGAGTATGGAGTTGAGCAGTTCGTCGAAGGCGTTGATCTGCTCGGTGACGCGGTCGAGGTGGTCGGCGACGTCCCGGAAGTAGGTCTTGATCCGGGGGTCGACCTGCCGCATCGGCTGGGTCGCCAGCTCCCGCATCGGCCGGTCCAAGGGGGCCACCGCGCGCTTGAGTTCCAGCAGTTCGCGCTTGAGCTGGTAGATCCGCCCCGCGCCGGCGCCGCCGCGGACCGAGAACACCTCGCTCTCGACGTCGTCGATGTCGTCCTGGACGGCGGCCGTGACGTCCAGGTAGTCGTCCACCACGAGGTCGGCGATGGCGTGCAGGACGGCGGACGGACCGAGCGCCAACTGCTCGGGCACCCGCTCCAGATGCTCGCGCAGCGGGCCCAGCGAGCCGTGCCCGCCGTGCCGGACCGTGATCACGAAGTCGGTGCCGGTGAACACCATGATCTCGCCGGTCTCCACCACTTCGCTGGTGTCCGTGAGCCGGTCGTGCTCGACATAGCGCACCGTCTTGAAGACGGTGAACAGCGAGTCGTCGTAGTTCTCCAGCTTGGGCCGCTGGTGGGCGAGGACCGCGTCCTCGACGGCGAGCGGATGCAGCCCGAACAGCTCGACGATTCCGGAGAACTCCTTCTCGGACGGCTCATGCAGCCCGATCCAGACAAATCCCCGGCCGGATCTGCGGACCCGCCGTATCGCCACGTCGGCGGGGTGGTTGCCGTCCTGCCGTACGCCGTCGACGTACACCGCGCAGTTCACCACGGCGGTGCCCAGCGGGGAGCGCGCCGGATGGCTGAGGTCGACACCCCGGGTGCGCGGCTGCGGCAGCCGGACGGCCTTGCGGAGGTTGCTGATCATCGACACCCGGCAAGTATGGACCGCGAGGGGCCGCGAGGGGTACGGCAAAGCGGCTGTTTTTACGCGGCCGAGGGCCGCCCCGGCGACGGGCGGCCCGTGCGCCGGGACGGTGGGGCGGCGGTGCGGCGGACCTTCAGGAGACCAGGGCCGGCTGCTGCTCCGCCGCGGCCTCGTCCGTCGCGACCCGCTCCCCGGCCGCATGCTGCGCACCGGCCCGCCGCGGCAGCAGGAACAGCAGTCCGAGGACGACGACCAGCCCGCCGGAGACCCACCACAGGGCGTTGGTGGTGGCGTCGATGAACCCGGCGCCCGGCGCGGCCGCCCCGCCCCGCTCCCCCGCGGCGTCGGCGACCTGGAAGAACGCCACCGACGACAGCCCCAGGCCGAGCGCCATGCCCAGCTGACCGGTGGTGTTGAAGATGCCGGACGCCGAACCGGAGTGCTCGGGCGGCACCTCGGAGATCGCCGCATCGGTGATCGGGGCGACGATCAGGCCCATACCGCCGCCCATCAGCAGCATCGCCGGCACCATCTGCCAGGACGTCAGGGCGGTGCCGTAGTGCCCGGCCTGCCAGATGTAGAGCAGCGCGCCCGCCAGCATGATCAGCGCGCCGGCCTGCAGGACCTTGCGGCCGAAGCGCGGCACCAGCTTCTGTACGGACATCCCGGCCGCGGCCGAGCAGGCCAGCGAGAACGGCAGCCCGGTGAGCCCGGCGTGCAGCGGGCTCCAGCCCAGGCCCAGCTGCATATGGAGCGTCCAGATCAGGAAGAACAGGCCGCTGACCACGCCGAACGTCAGCTGGACGCCGGAGCCCGCCGCGAACGTCGTGACCTTGAAGAGGGAGAGCTCGACCAGCGGTGAGCCGTCCTTGCGGGCCTTGGCGCGCTCGTAGCGGACGAAGAGCGCCAGCACGAGCGGGCTCGCGGCCATCGAGACGAAGCCCCACAGCGGCCAGCCGTCCTCGCGGCCCTGGGTGAGCGGATAGAGCAGCATCAGCAGGCCGACGGTGGCCAGCGCGGTGCCGACCAGGTCCAGGCGCAGGGCGTCGGGGGACCGGGACTCGGTGATGAAGCGGCGGCCGAGCAGGATGCCGGCGATGCCGACCGGAAGGTTGATCAGGAAGATCGGGCGCCACTCCAGACCGAGGAGATCGCCCTCGGTGAGCAGCGCGCCGATCAGCGGGCCGCAGACCGCGCCGAGGCCGATCACCGCGCCGAACATCCCGAAGACCTTGCCGCGCTCGTTCGCGGGGAAGGTGACATGGATGATCGCCAGTACTTGCGGCACCATCAGCGCGGCCATCGCGCCCTGCAGCACCCGGGCGCCGACCAGCATCCCCGGGGTCGCGGCGAGGCCGCACAGCGCGGAGGCCAGGGTGAAGCCGCCGATGCCGAGCAGGAAGAGCTTCTTGCGGCCGTAGATGTCGCCGAGCCGGCCGCCGGTGATCAGGCCGAGGGCGAAGGCGAGGGCGTAGCCGGCGGTGACCCACTGCAGGGCGCTGAAGGAGGCGCCGGTGTCCCGCTGGATGCTGGGGATGGCGATGTTGACGATGGTCGCGTCGACCAGGTCCATGAAGCTGGCCGTGAGGACGACGGCGAGCGCCGTCCAGCGTCTGCGGTCGGCCGTCGGGGTGACGGTCGTGGTCATGGCGTTCTCCAGTGATCGGCTCGTTCGACGTCGTCGACACTAGGGCCCGTATAGGACAGCACCGGTCCTACTTGGACGGGCATCATCGGTCCATGAGTGAGACGTCGGCACGACTGCTGAACCTGCTGTCCCTTCTGCAGACCCCGCGCGAATGGCCCGGCAGCGAGCTGGCCGGGCGGCTGCGGGTCACCACCCGCACGATCCGCCGCGACATCGAGCGGCTGCGCGAGCTGGGCTACCCCGTGCACGCCACGATGGGCGCGGAGGGCGGCTACCGGCTCGCCGCGGGCACCGCGATGCCGCCGCTGCTGCTGGACGACGAGGAGGCGGTGGCCATCGCGGTCGGCCTGCGCTCGGCGGCCGGCCACACCATCGAGGGCATCGAGGAGGCGTCCGTACGGGCGCTGGCCAAGCTCGAACAGGTGCTGCCGGCCCGGTTGCGGCGGCGGGTGGGCACGCTCGGCACGGCCACCGTCCCGATGCCCACCGGTGACGGGCCGACCGTCGACCCGGAGCATCTGACGGTGCTGGCCGCGGCCATCGCCAACCACGAGCGGCTGCGCTTCGCCTATCGGGCGGGCGCCGGCGCCCGCAGCAAGCGCCTGGTGGAGCCGCACCGGCTGGTCGCGGCGGGGCGGCGCTGGTACCTCGTCGCCTACGACAACGACCGCGAGGACTGGCGGATCTTCCGGGTGGACCGGCTGAGCGAGCCGTTCCCCACCGGCGTGCGGACCCCGCCGCGCGAGCTGCCCGCCGCCGACGCGGGGGCGTACGTGCGCGCGCGGATGCAGGGGATGGCCCCGGCCCACCGGGCCGTGGCGACGATCCACGCACCGGCCGCCGAGGTGTCCGCCCGGCTGGGCGGGCCGGCGGCGGGCGAGGTCACCGCGCTCGACGAGGCGTCCTGCCGCTGGCGCAGCGCCCCCGAATCCCTGGAGTGGCTGGCGGTGCGGCTGGCCATGCTGGGGCGCGAGTTCACCGTGCACGAGCCGCCGGAGCTGGCCGCGTATCTGCGGGCGATGGCGGGACGGGTGAGCCGGGCGACGGGGCCGGCGGAGGAGGAGGTGGCAGAGGAGGTGGCAGAAAACACGCCCTGACGGAATACCCCTAGGGGGTATATGGTTGGGAGAGTCGAAGGGCACACTCGCACCAGACCGAGGAGCGCGCATGACCACCGTGACCGGAGAGGGCGGCGTCGAGCTGCAGATCGGCGGGATGACCTGCGCCTCGTGCGCCGCCCGCGTCGAGAAGAAGCTCAACCGCATGGAGGGCGTCACCGCCACCGTCAACTACGCCACCGAAAAGGCGCAGGTCGCCTACGAGGGCGAGGTCTCGGTCGCGGACCTGATCGCCACGGTGGAGCGGACCGGCTACACCGCGGCCGTCCCCGAGCCCCCGGCCGCCGCCCCGGCCCCTTCCGAGGCCGGCGGCGACGCCGGGGACGCGGCGGACGACCGGGCCGACGCCCTCACCCCGCTGCGGCAGCGCCTGCTGATCTCCCTCGTCCTGACCGTCCCGGTGGTCCTGATGGCGATGGTGCCGCCGCTGCAGTTCACCTACTGGCAGTGGTTGTCGCTGACCCTCGCCGCGCCGGTGGTGGCGTACGGCGCCTGGCCGTTCCACAAGGCCGCCTGGACGAATCTGCGGCACGGCGCCGCCACGATGGACACCCTCATCTCGATGGGCACCCTCGCGGCGCTGGGCTGGTCGCTGTGGGCGCTGTTCCTCGGCCACGCCGGCATGCCCGGGATGACGCACCCCTTCGAGCTGACCATCGCCCGCACCGACGGCAGCAGCTCCATCTACCTGGAGGCCGCGGCCGGCGTCACCACCTTCATCCTGGCCGGGCGCTACTTCGAGGCGCGCGCCAAGCGGAAGGCCGGCGCGGCGCTGCGCGCACTGCTGGAGCTGGGCGCCAAGGACGTCGCCGTCCTGCGCGAGGGCCGCGAGGTGCGCATCCCCACGCACGAGTTGAGGGTCGGCGACCACTTCGTCGTACGCCCCGGGGAGAAGATCGCCACCGACGGCACGGTCCTGGACGGCGCCTCCGCCGTGGACGCGTCGATGCTCACCGGTGAGTCGGTCCCGGTCGAGGTCTCCCCCGGCGACACGGTCACCGGCGCCACCGTCAACGCGGGCGGCCGGCTGGTCGTGGAGGCCACCCGGGTCGGTGCGGACACCCAGCTCGCCCGGATGGCGCGGCTGGTGGAGGAGGCCCAGAACGGCAAGGCCGCGGCGCAGCGGCTGGCCGACAGGATCTCCGCGGTGTTCGTCCCGGCCGTGATCGTGCTCGCCCTGGCCACCCTCGCCTACTGGCTCGCCACCGGCGCCGGCGCGGTGGCCGCCTTCACCGCGGCCGTCGCCGTCCTGATCATCGCCTGCCCGTGCGCCCTGGGGCTGGCCACCCCGACCGCCCTGATGGTCGGCACCGGGCGGGGCGCCCAGCTGGGCATCCTGCTCAAGGGGCCGGAGGTACTGGAGTCCACCCGCAAGGTCGACACCATCGTCCTGGACAAGACCGGCACGGTCACCACCGGAGAGATGTCGCTGAACGGGATCCACCTCGCCGCGGGCGTCGACGAGACGCAGGCACTGCGGCTGGCCGGCGCCCTGGAGCACGCCTCCGAGCACCCCGTCGCCCGCGCCGTCGCCGGCGGCGCCGAGTCCCGCGTCGGCGCACTGCCCGTCCCCGAGGACTTCGCCAACGTCCCCGGCCTGGGCGTCCGCGGAGTCGTCGAGGGGCACACCGTCCTGGTGGGCCGCGAGCGGCTGCTCACCGACCGGGGCCTGGCCCTGCCGCCCGAGCTGGTCACCGCCAAGGCGGCCGCCGAGGCCGAGGGCGCCACCGCCGTCACCGTCGGCTGGGACGGCGCGGCGCGCGCGGTGCTGGTGGTCTCCGACGCGGTCAAGCCCACCAGCGCCGAGGCGGTCCGTCTGCTGCGCGGCCTGGGGCTGACCCCGGTGCTGCTGACCGGCGACAACAAGGCGGTGGCCGAGGCGGTGGCGGCCGAGGTCGGTATCGACGAGGTGATCGCCGAGGTGCTCCCGGAGGACAAGGTGGCGGTCGTGGCACGGCTGCAGTCCGAGGGGCGCTCGGTCGCCATGGTCGGCGACGGCGTCAACGACGCGGCCGCGCTGGCCCGCGCCGACCTGGGGCTGGCGATGGGCACCGGCACCGACGCCGCCATCGAGGCCGGCGACCTCACCCTGGTACGGGGCGATCTGCGGGCGGCGGCGGACGCCATCCGGCTGGCCCGCGCCACCCTCGGCACCATCCGGACGAACCTGTTCTGGGCGTTCGGCTACAACGTGGCCGCACTGCCGCTGGCCGCGGCCGGACTGCTCAACCCGATGATCGCCGGCGCCGCGATGGCCTTCTCCTCGGTCTTCGTCGTCGGCAACAGCCTGCGGCTGCGCCGCTTCCGTCCGCTGACCCGCCCGGCCGCCGGCGGCTGAGCCACGCCCGACGGGCCGCCCGCGGTTCTGGCGCCTGTCTCCAGTTCTGGAGCCGGAACATTGGTCGATCGCTCACCCGCCGGCCGCGGCCGGCGGGTGAGACTGGTCAGGCATCGACCGTCCACGTACAGGGGAAACCATGACCGGGTCACGCATCCTGGCTCTCGGCCATTACCAGCCCTCCGGCGTGCTCACCAACGACGAACTCGCCAAGATCGTCGAGACCGACGACGCCTGGATCCGCAGCCGGGTCGGCATCCGCACCCGCCATGTGGCGGCGCCCGACGAGACCGTGGACTCGATGGCGGCCGCCGCCGCGGCCAAGGCCCTGGCCGGCAGCGGCCTCGCCCCGCACGACATCGATCTGGTCCTGGTCGCCACCTGCACGGCCACCGACCGCAGTCCCAACACCGCCGCCCGGGTCGCCGCCAAGCTCGAACTGCCCGCGCCGGCCACGATGGACATCAACGTCGTCTGCTCCGGCTTCACCCACGCGCTGGCCGTCGCCGACCACGCCATCCGGGCCGGATCGGCGACGAACGCGCTGGTCATCGGCGCGGAGAAGTTCACGGACGTGGTCGACTGGACGGACCGTACGACCTGTGTGCTGGTCGGCGACGGGGCGGGCGCCGCGGTGGTCACCGCCGCGGCGGAGCCGGGGATCGGCCCGGTGCTGTGGGGCTCGGTTCCCCAGATGGGCGGCGCGGTCCGCATCGAGGGCGAGCCGGCCCGGTTCGCCCAGGAGGGCCAGACCGTCTACCGCTGGGCGACGACGCAGCTGCCGGCGATCGCCCGCCAGGTCTGCGAGCGCTCCGGGATCCAGCCTGCGGACCTCGCGGGAGTGGTGCTGCACCAGGCCAATCTGCGGATCATCGAGCCGGTCGCGGAGCGGCTCGGCGCGGTCAACGCGGTGGTCGCCAAGGACGTCGTCGACTCCGGGAACACCTCCGCCGCCTCGGTGCCGCTGGCGCTGTCCAAGCTGGTCGAGCGCCAGGAGATCGCCTCCGGCGACCCGGTCCTGCTGTTCGCCTTCGGCGGCAACCTCTCGTACGCGGGGCAGGTCATCCACTGCCCGTGAGGCACGGAGGCGCGGGCCGGCGCGCGGCCGGCACCGGCCCTCCCGGAGCGCGTCCGATTCGTTCAAGACCGCGGCCCGGCGGGCTGCCTACGCTCGCGCCATGACCACCACCCCACGGGCCTCGCACCCGTTCCCCCGCTTCGCCGCCATCGGCATCGTCGTCTCCGACATGGCCGCGTCCCTCGCCTTCTACCGCCGCCTGGGCCTTGCCGTCCCCGCCGGGTCGGAGGCCGCCCCGCACGCCGAGGCGCAGCTGCCCGGCGGCCTGCGCCTGATGTGGGACTCCTACGAGACCGCCCGCGCCATCGCCCCCGACTGGACGCCTCCGCAGGCCGGAACCCCTACGGGGCTGGCCTTCGAGTGCGACGGCCCCGCCGGGGTCGACAAGGTCTACGCGGAGCTCACCGCCGCCGGCTATACGGGCGAGAAGCCGCCGTGGGACGCGTTCTGGGGACAGCGCTACGCCGTCGTACAGGACCCGGACGGCCACGGGGTGGACCTGTTCGCGCCGCTGCCCTGAGCACATATGCCCTCGCCGGGAGGGGTGACGGGGAGACAGGCGCGGCTCTGGGGGTGTCCGCCTAGCTGCTTGCCGGGTGCTCCCCCAGGTACAGCACGCCACACTGGCGGCAGAACGGCTGGGCGCCGGCTTCTCCCCAGGCATCGGCCGACTGGGTGGCGGCGGCCGGGGCGAGGTCCCGCCCGCACATGGCCGTGGTGGTCCCCACCCGTGTCATGTGCCAGAGCTTGACCGGGGTGTCCTCGTGCGGGAGGACGCCTTCCTCGTACTCGGCGCGAATCTCGTGCTCCATGGCGGTGCACCTCCTACCCATACGATGCGCCCGCCGGTCAGGGGCCACAACGTCAGCCCGTCCCCGGTGACCAGGAGCTCAGAAGACCGACCAGCCGGTCAGCGTGGTGAAGTGGTCCAGCGCCGCCGCGCCCGCCACCGAGTTGCCGCGGGCGTCGAGACCGGGGCTCCACACGCACAGCGTGCAGCGGCCGGGGATGACGGCGATGATCCCGCCGCCGACGCCGCTCTTGGCGGGCAGCCCCACGCGGTAGGCGAACTCCCCGGCCGCGTCGTACGTCCCGCAGGTCAGCATCACCGCGTTGATCCGCTTGGCCTCGCGGGCCTCCAGCAGCCGGCTGCCGTCGGCGCGCAGCCCGTGGCGGGCCAGGAAGCCGCCGGCCACGGCCAGATCGCGGCAGCTCATCTCGATCGAGCACTGCCAGAAGTAGTGCTCGATGACGCTGGGGACGGGGTTCTCCAGGTTGCCGAAGGACGCCATGAAGTGCGCGAGGGCGGCGTTGCGGTCGCCGTGTGCGGCCTCCGAGTCGGCCACCGCCTGGTCGAAGGCGAGGTCGGGGTTGCCGCTCTCCTCGCGCAGGAAGTGCAGCATCGAGGTGCTGGCGTCGCCGGTGAGGGTCTGCAGCCGGTCGGTGACCACCAGCGCGCCCGCGTTGATGAACGGGTTGCGCGGGATGCCGTTCTCCGCCTCCAGCTGGACCAGCGAGTTGAACGGCGTACCGGACGGCTCGCGGCCGACCCGCCGCCAGATGTCGTCGTCGCCGTGGCCGCTGTGGCTCTGCGACATCACCAGCGCCAGCGAGAAGGTCTTGGAGATCGACTGGACCGAGAACGGCACCTCCCAGTCGCCGACCCCGTACACCGCGCCGTGGATGTCGGCGACCGCAATCCCGAAACGGTCCGCCGACACCCGCTCCAGCGCCGGTATGTAGTCGGCGACCCGCCCATGTCGCACCAGCGGCCTGGCGTAGGCCGCTACCTCCTCGAGAACGGCCTGGTAGTCCATGACCGACACGCTAACCCGGGGCGAGCAGCACCCCCATGGGAGCCCCCGCCAGCGACTTCACCTCGCGCGCGAGGTGCGCCTGGTCCGCGTATCCGGTGCGCAGCGCGACCTCGGCGTAGGGCGTCCCGCGGCGCGCCAGATCGAGCGCGCGGACGAGCCGGAGCACTCGGGTGAGGGTCTTGGGGCCGTAGCCGAAGGCGTCCAGGCTCAGGCGGTGCAGCTGGCGTTCGCTCAGCGCCACGGCGCGGGCGACCTCGGCGACGGGGCGGCCGCGGGCCAGCGCAGCGGCGACGGCGGCGGTCCGACCGTCCGGTGCGGCCGCCTCCCTCAGGCGGGCCGCGGCGGCCTCCTCCAGGACCCGGGCGACCGGCCCGGGCTCCCCGGCCGCCGCCGCCCGCCCGGCCAGCTCCCCCACCGCGCCGGCGGGCCACAGGTCGGCCAACGGCACCCGCCGGTCGCGCAGTTCACGGGCCGGTACGCCGAGGACGGACGGGCCCTGGCCCGGCGCGAAGCGCACCCCGACGAAGCGGGTGCCGGGCGGGACGCCCTCGGGGCGGTACGGCCCGGTGTCCGGGCCGGCCACCAGCAGCCGGCCCTCGCTCCAGATCAGGTCCATGCAGCCGTCGGGCAGCACCGGCCGCGCCGACGCCGTCGTGGTGGTGGTCCACAGCACCGCGCCGGCCAGCCCGGACGGCCGCTCCCGGTACCCGCCGGTTACGCCGGGCGGCCCACCCGTCTCGCGCTCCTGACCCATATCCCTCAGCCTGGCACGGGAACCCCACGGCCGTCCGCGCCGTTGATCCCTTACGACACGGACCTCACGGAGGTGGCACATGTCAGGGTTTCTCGACCGCGCCAAGGAACAGGCCCAAAAGGGGCTGGCGCAGGGCAAACAGAAGGTCGACGAGGTGCAGCAGCACCGGCACGGCAACGACCTGCTGAAGAAGCTGGGCGCTGCGTACTACGCCGAGCACCGGGGCAGCGGTTCGCCCCAGGCCACCCAGGACGCGCTCAGCGCGCTGGAGGCGCACATCAGCGCGCACGGGAACGGGTTCCTGCACGGCTAGGCACGGGCCCACCCGACCAGTCGGGGGCCGGGCGTCCCGGTGGCGGCCGAAACCGCTCGTACGGGCCCCGAACGACCGGTCCGTTTAATTCCGTTCCGCTCCCTCGGTGCCGGACCGTCCCGTACAAGCGAGGCAGGAGGCGGTGCGCGGCCGGCGGCCGCCGCGCACGCATCGGAGTGGGCCATGTCCCGACCGCTGTCCGCCGAACGGTTCCTCGACGCGCTCAGGTCCGAGGGGCTGCGGGTCGTCGAGACCGACGGCTGGAGGACGCACAACCGCGACGACAAGGGGGCCTGGGGCCCGGTGCACGGCGTGATGGTGCACCACACCGGCACCTCCGGCGCCGAGCGCACCGTCCGGCTCTGCCGCGACGGCCGGCCCGATCTGCCCGGCCCGCTGTGCCACGGCGTGATCACCAAGGACGGCACGGTGCATCTGGTGGGCTGCGGCCGCGCCAATCACGCGGGCCTCGGCGACGGCGACGTACTGCGCGCGGTGATCGCCGAGAAGCGGCTGCCGCCGGACAACGAGGCCGACACCGACGGCAACCGCGTCTTCTACGGCTTCGAGTGCGAGAACCTCGGCGACGGCGAGGACCCCTGGCCCGAGGTCCAGCTGGAGGCGCTGGAGCGGGCAGCGGCGGCGGTGTGCCGGGCACATGGCTGGGGGGAGCGTTCGGTGCTCGGCCATCTGGAGTGGCAGCCGGGCAAGGTCGACCCGCGCGGCTTCACGATGGACGCGCTGCGCGAGCGGATCGGCGCGCTGCTGAAGTGAGCGGCCGGCCGGGCGCGGACGTCCGCCTGAGCACACGACGGGCCGGCGCCGCCCCCGCGCGACAATGGGCCGCGTGACCCGCACCGCCCCCGATCCGCCGCCCGGCCTCCGCGCGCTGCGCCCCCGGCTGCCCTCGCCCCTGCAGGAGATCGAGGACGGGCCCTTCGCGCGCCGCGGCGTGCGGCTGCTGCTCAAGCGGGACGATCTGATCCATCCGGACCTGCCGGGCAACAAGTGGCGCAAGCTGGCGCCCAATCTGCGGGCCGCGGCCGCCGCAGGCGAACGCGCGCTGCTGACCTTCGGCGGCGCGTACTCCAACCACCTGCGGGCCACCGCGGCGGCCGGCCGGCTGCTCGGCTTCGCCACCATCGGCGTGGTCCGCGGCGACGAGCTGGCCGGCGCACCGCTCAACTGGTCGCTGGCCCGCTGCGCCGCCGACGGGATGCGGCTGCACTTCATCGACCGGGCCGCCTACCGCCGCAAGGCCGAGGCGGACGTGCTCGACGCGCTGCACGACCGCTTCGGCGCGTTCCGCGTCATACCGGAGGGCGGCAGCAACGCCCTCGCCGCACAGGGCTGTGCGGAGCTGGGCCGGGAGCTGCGCGGCGCCGCGGACACGGTCGCGGTGGCCTGCGGTACGGGCGGCACCCTGGCCGGACTGGCCGCCGGCCTGGCACCCGGCCAGCGGGCCCTGGGCGTCCCCGTACTCAAGGGCGGCACCCCGCACTTCCTCCAGCAGACCGTCGAGGAGCTGCAGCGCGCGGCATTCGGGGCACCGCGCGGCGACTGGCGGCTGGAGACCCGCTTCCACTGCGGTGGCTACGCCCGCAGCACCCCGCAGCTCGACGCGTTCGCCGACGCCTTCGCAGCGCGGCACGGGCTGCCCCTGGAGCGGGTCTACGTCGCCAAGCTGCTCTACGGGCTGACCACGCTGGCCGAGGAGGGCGCCTTCCCGCGGGGCAGCACGGTCGCCGCGGTCGTCACCGGCACGCCGTGAGGCACCGGGCGGAAGGCGCCGGGTGAGAGCCCCCGGGTGAGAACCGCCGCCCGCCCTCCGGGCTACTCGGCGCCCTCCCGGTACGCCGCCGCCTCCTCCAGGTCCAGCCTGCGCAGCAGCGTGCGCATCATCTCGTCGTCGATGCGCCGGGCGTCGCGCAGCCGGACGAAGACCCGTCGCTCGGTGTCGATCATCTCCCGGGCCAGCCGGCGGTAGGTCTCGTCGGCGGACTCCCCCGTGACCTCGTTGACCGCGCCCAGCCGCTCCCACACCGAGTTGCGGCGCCGCTCCATGACGGTGCGCAGCCGGTCGGCGAGCGGGCCGGGCAGCGCGTTGCGCTCGTCCTGGAGCAGTTCGTCCAGGCGCTCCTCGGCGGCCCGCGAGGCCTCGCTCTGGGCCTGGGCCTCGGCGAGCGTCTCGGCCTGGGCGTCCCGGCCGGGCAGCCGCAGCGCACGGATCAGCGGCGGCAGCGTGAGGCCCTGGACGACGAGGGTGGCGATGACGGTGGTGAAGGTCAGGAAGAGCACGAGGTTGCGCGCGGGGAAGGGGCCGCCGCCCTGCACCGTGGCCGGGACGGAGAACGCGATGGCCAGCGACACCACGCCGCGCATCCCGGCCCAGCCGACGATGACCGGCGCGGTCCAGGTCGTGTCGGGCTCGCGGGTGCGGATCCGTGCCGACAGCAGGCGCGGCACATAGGTCGCGGGGAAGACCCAGACGAAGCGGGCCACGACCACGACCAGGAAGACCACGACCGCGTACCAGAGGGCCTGGCCCCCGCTGAACTCCCCCAGGCCGCGCAGCACGACCGGCAGCTGCAGTCCGATCAGCGCGAAGACGGCCGACTCCAGCAGGAAGGAGATCATCTTCCAGACGGCCTCCTCCTGCAGCCGGGTCTCGAAGTCGACCTGCCACGAGCGGTGCCCCAGATAGAGGGCCACCACGACGACGGCGAGCACCCCGGAGGCCCCGACCTGCTCGGCCGCCGCGTAGGCGACGAACGGGATGAGCAGCGACAGGGTGTTCTCCAGCAGCGCCGACTCGCGCAGCCGGACACGCAGCCAGTGCAGCGGCACCATCAGCACGACACCGATGCCGATGCCGCCCACGGACGCCAGGGCGAACTCCTCGATCCCGTCGCCCCAGGTGGCACCGATCCCGACGGCCGCGGCCACCGCCACCTTGTAGGCGGTGATCGCGGTGGCGTCGTTGACCAGCGACTCGCCCTGCAGGATCGTCGTGATCCGGTGCGGCAGCCCGAGCCGGCGGGCGATGGCGGTGGCCGCGACGGCGTCCGGCGGGGCGACGACGGCGCCCAGGACAAGGGCCGCGGTCAGCGGCAGATCCGGGACGAGGAGGTAGGCCGCATAGCCGACCACCAGCATCGCGAACAGCACATAGCCCACCGACAGCAGCGCGACCGGCCGCAGGTTGGCCCGCAGGTCCAGGTAGGAGCTGTCCAGGGCGGCGGTGTGCAGCAGAGGGGGCAGCACCAGCGGCAGCACGATGTGCGGATCGAGGGGGTAGTCCGGGACACCGGGGAGGGCGGACGCCGCGAGCCCGGCGGCCACCAGCAGCAGCGGCGCCGGCACGGGCGTCCGGCGCGCCAGCCCGGCCACCGCCGCGCTCCCCGCGACCAGCAAAAACAGCGGCATCACAGCCATCGGCCCGTCCCGTCCCCGTACCCGTCGCCATCCGTCCCGGCGATCTAACCTGGCCATCATGAGCGAGCGCAGCGAGCGAATCATGCAAAGGTGCGTGCCTGGCGAATGCGGGGCCGAGCGAAGTGAGGTTTCGGCGTGAGCGAGCGCGGCGAGCGAACCATGGAAAGGTGCGTGCCTCGCGAATGCGGGGCCGAGCGAAGTGAGGTTTCGGCATGAGTGAGTGCACGCACATCGCCGACCTGCCGGGCGCCGAGCCGGCCCCGCTGAGCGCGACCTGCCTGGAGTGCCTGGCCGTCGGCAGCCACCCCGTGCAGCTGCGCCTGTGTCTGGCCTGCGGCCATGTCGGCTGCTGCGATTCCTCGCCGTACCGGCATGCGACGGGGCACTTCGAGGAGACCGGCCACCCCGTGATGCGGACGTTCGAGCCGGGTGACGCCTGGCGCTGGTGCTTCGTCGACCAGCAGCTGGTGTGACTCGGGAGCCGGTGCGCGCCGCCCGGCGGTGCGACCGGGAGCCGGTGCGCGCAAAAAGACGGGTGAAACATTCGGCAGGGTCCGTTTAGCCTTCACCTATGATCCGCGAAGCGACCCCGGACGACGTCCCCGTCATTCTCGCCATGATCGGCGAGCTGGCCGCCTACGAGCGCGCCCCCGAGGCCGCGCAGGCCACCGAGCCGCAGCTGAAGGAGGCCCTCTTCGGCGCGCAGCCGGCCGCCTTCGCACTGATCGCCGAGGGGGGCGGCGCCCCGGTGGGCTTTGCCCTGTGGTTCCGGAACTTCTCCACCTGGACGGGCACGCACGGTGTCTATCTGGAGGACCTCTACGTCCGCCCCGAGGCGCGCGGCGGCGGCCACGGCAAGGCGCTGCTCGCGGCCCTCGCGAAGATCTGCGTGGACCGCGGATACGAGCGTTTCGAGTGGTCAGTCCTGGATTGGAATGAACCGTCCATCGGTTTTTACCGGTCGATCGGTGCACAGCCCATGGACGAATGGACCGTCTTCCGGCTCACTGGAGAGGCACTGCACAACCTGGCAGCCGACCCGCGCGTCAACGGAGCGTAATCGGCCTCGATTTGGCAGTGCACACCCCTAGCCACTGTCCGTACCCGCAGTTTTACAATCAGTGACAGCTAAGGTATGCGGCGGCCTCGGGGTCGATGCCGCCCGGAGACGGCCGTGCCTCTTCCGGGCGACACCGGCCCGCAGATCGCGATAGCGTCACAGCCGAACCATGTGCCGCGCCGGATCGTTCTCCTTTCATCCGACAGGAGAAAGCGCCGGAGCGAAATATCCCGAACAACGCGAATATCGCGCATTCCAGCTCAACCAGCTTGTGCCACCTTGGAGGTGAGGGTGTCCCAGATCGCAGGCGAGCCCGGGACTCAGGACTTCGTGGAAGTCCGTCTGCCCGCTGCGGGTGCCTACCTGTCCGTGCTGCGTACGGCCACGGCCGGGCTCGCAGCCCGCTTGGACTTCACCCTCGACGAGATCGAGGATCTGCGCATCGCGGTCGACGAGGCCTGCGCGATCCTGCTGCAACAGGCCGTCCCCGGCAGTGTGCTGAGCTGCGTCTTCCGCTTGATCGACGACGCACTGCAGGTGACCGTGTCCGCCCCGACGACCGACGGCCGTGCCCCGGAGCGCGACACCTTCGCCTGGACGGTGCTCTCCGCACTCGCCGGCAAGGTCGATTCCACCGTCGCCGAGGACCGTACGGTCACCATCAGTCTGTACAAGGAGCGCGGCGCCGGTCCCGGACCGTCATGACCGAACAGGGGGCCCCGTGAAAGATCTCGAACGCGGCGGGCGGATGGCGTCGAGCGCGACCATCCCCGAGCAGCAGGCCCGGCCGCATCCGGTGGGAGTGGACGACCACGGCGGCCATTTGGACGCGGCGGAGCAGGCGGAGCGGGCAGACCACATGGACCACAGCGAGCAGCAGGGTCAGCAGGTGCATCGGCAGGACGCGCCCGCTCCCGACGACAAGCTGCACCACCAGCAGCATTCCCAGGAGCCGCAGGACCGCAGCGGCGCCCGGGCGATGTTCTACGAGCTGCGCAAGCTGCCCGAGGGCTCCCCGGAGCGGGCGGAGCTGCGCAACACCCTTGTCCGCATGCACCTCCCGCTCGTCGAGCATCTGGCCCGGCGGTTCCGCAACCGCGGCGAGCCACTGGACGATCTGACCCAGGTCGCCACCATCGGCCTGATCAAGTCGGTGGACCGCTTCGACCCGGAGCGCGGCGTGGAGTTCTCCACGTACGCCACCCCCACCGTGGTCGGCGAGATCAAGCGGCACTTCCGCGACAAGGGCTGGGCGGTCCGCGTTCCGCGTCGCCTCCAGGAGCTGCGGCTGTCGCTGACGACGGCGACCGCCGAGCTCTCCCAGCGGCACGGCCGGGCGCCGACCGTCCATGAGCTGGCCGAGCATCTGGCGATCTCCGAGGAGGAGGTCCTGGAGGGCCTGGAGTCCGCCAACGCGTACAGCACGCTCTCCCTGGACGTGCCGGACACGGACGACGAGTCCCCGGCCGTCGCCGACACCCTCGGCGCCGAGGACGAGGCGCTGGAGGGTGTGGAGTACCGCGAGTCCCTCAAGCCGCTGCTGGAGGACCTCCCGCCGCGCGAGAAGAAGATCCTGCTGCTGCGCTTCTTCGGCAACATGACCCAGTCGCAGATCGCCCAGGAGGTCGGCATCTCCCAGATGCACGTCTCCCGGCTGCTGGCCCGCACCCTCGCCCAGCTCCGCGACAAGCTGCTCGTGGAGGAGTAACAAGCACCCCCGCGGAGCGGGGCGGGCCCCGGCGATCACGGCAATGCCACCCTGGCCGGTCCTGCACCAACCCCGCGGGCAATGCGGTCCCGGCCACACCCCACCGCTGGGCACCGCCCCGGCCCCCTGCGGAATACCGCCCCGGCCGCGCCCCGTTGTGGCTCGTAGGGGGCCCTCGCGCCCCCTACGGGATCCGTTCCCCGCCCCCCTACAGGTATCGCGGCACGACGTCTCTCGCGGCTTGCGGAGCCGTACGTCGCCTGCTCGCCTGCTCGCCTACGGGTTCTCGCGCGGCCCGATGCCCAGTGCCTCGGTGGCTGTCGGGTTGACCAGCAGGACGAGCACGACGAGCGCGGCGACGGCCAGTGCGATACCGGCGGCGATCAGCGCCCCGCCACCGTTGACCAGCGTCCAGGCCACGGGCAGCGCGACGATCTGCGTGATCAGCGACGGGCCCCGGCTCCAGCGGCGGCGCAGCCACAGCCCCCGGGCCGCGACCAGCGGCAGCGCGGCGAGCGCGAGGACGGTCAGCCCGCCCATCTCCGCCTGCCGCGGGCTGTCCGGCGAACCGGCCAGCCCCATGATCAGCATGTACGCACCCAGTGCCGCGAGCGCGGCTCCCTCGACCGCGGTGAGCGCCGCCGCGGCGCTCAGCCGGGCAGGGCGCGGCCCGGACGGCTCGTTCGGCGCGGCCGCGGCGGGGGCGCCGGCCGCTCGCCGCGCGGACTGTTTCTGCTGACTGCTCACCCCAGCAGGGTAGCGCCGGCCCTCCCCCAGCCCGGGGATGCCCCGGATCCGGACGGGGCGTGAGGCGGGTACCAGCAGGTAGGTACGCTGCTGCACATGCGCGCACTCCTCGTGGTCAATCCCGCTGCAACCACCACCAGTGCCCGCACCCGCGAGGTACTCGCCCACGCACTCGCCAGCGACCTCGAACTGGAGGTCGCCGAGACCCGCTACCGCGGGCACGCCCGCGATCTCGCCCGGCAGGCCACCGAGGGCGGGGAGACCGAACTGGTGGTGGCGCTCGGCGGGGACGGCACGGTCAACGAGGTCGTCAACGGTCTGCTGGCGAACGGCCCCGACCCGGACTCGCACCCGCGGCTGGCCGTCGTCCCCGGCGGCTCCACCAATGTCTTCGCCCGCGCGCTGGGACTGCCCAACGACGTCGTGGAGGCGACCGGCGCCCTGCTGGACGCGCTGCGCGACGGCAGCGAGCGCACGATCGGCCTGGGCCTGGCCGCCGGCACCCCGGGCACCGAGGACGAGGGCGTACCGGAACGCTGGTTCACCTTCTGCGCGGGCTTCGGCTTCGACGCCGGCGTCGTCGGCCGGGTCGAGCAGCAGCGGGAACGCGGCAAGCGTTCGACCCACGCCCTGTACGTGCGACAGGTCGTACGGCAGTTCCTGGGCGAGGCGAACCGCCGCCAGGGGGTCATCACCCTCGAACGTCCGGGCGGTGACGACGGTGCCGCGGAGCTCGTCGAGAACCTGGCGCTGGCCATAATCTGCAACACCGCTCCGTGGTCCTACCTGGGCAATCGGCCGATCTACCCGTCCCCGGACGCGTCGTTCGACACCGGGCTGGACCTGTTCGCACTGAGCAAGCTCTCATCCCCCGCGGTGGCCCGTTATGTCACCCAGCTGCTGACGTCAACACCCGAGCGCGGCCCCCATGGCAAGCACGCACTCTCACTTCACGACCTCACGAACTTCACCTTGCATTCGCAGGTTCCACTGCCCTTCCAGATGGACGGTGACCACCTGGGGCTCCGTACGAGTGTGACGTTCACAGGCGTTCGCCGTGCACTGCGTGTGATTGTGTGAGCAGTAGGGCCCAAAGTCCTTTCACTCGAACGTTTAGGCTGGTTCCCACCCCCTGGAATGACGGCTGTGACCGAGGCGACACCAAGGAATCAAAAAAAAGTTTCCGGAAGGGGTTGTATCCGCAGCCGAGGTTTGCGAGTCTCTTCATGGCGATCGGGACGGCCGCTTTACCGGCCCCCTTGAGAGCCCGAATCCCCCTCCTCATTCACAGGACCGCACCAGTTCACAGCTGGAGATCGGGCCTTCCCTTGTGGAGGGATTCGTGAAAGCGTTCACATTCACAAGCAACGATCCCGTCACACGAGGAGATGGAGCAGCCATGGACTGGCGTCACCGCGCCGTTTGCCGCGAGGAAGACCCCGAGCTCTTCTTCCCTATCGGCAACACCGGTCCTGCGCTGCTGCAGATCGAGGAAGCCAAGGCCGTCTGCCGCCGCTGCCCCGTCATGGAGCAGTGCCTGCAGTGGGCGCTCGAGTCCGGCCAGGACTCCGGCGTCTGGGGTGGTCTGAGCGAGGACGAGCGCCGCGCGATGAAGCGCCGTGCAGCTCGCAACCGGGCGCGCAACGCCAGCGCCTGAGCCAGCCGCCCCGTGGCCCCCGAGCCGCAGCGCGCAGTACACCCGATGCACATCGGCGCCGAATAGCCCGGTCGTTATCGCATCGCAATAGCTTTGAGCCCCGGACCGTATGGTCCGGGGCTTGTTGCTGTTCGGGCCGGGTCCCTTTCCCCTTGTCGGAGGGGATATCGGTTCCGCCTCAGTACGGTCTCGAAACCGCTTCGCCGTACGGCTTTCCCGTCAACCTTTCCGTGCCGGTCCGCCGTACCGCTCCCCCGTCCCGATATACCGCCGCGCGCCTCAGTGCTGCTTCTCGGGGCGCACGGGCACGTCCAGGACGACCTGGGTGCCGCGCCCGGCCGCCCGCACCATGTCGAACTTTCCGCCCAACTCGCCTTCCACCAGGGTCCGTACGATCTGCAGCCCCAGGTTTCCGGCGCGGTGCGGGTCGAATCCCTCGGGGAGCCCGCGGCCGTTGTCCTGAACGGTGACCAGCAGCCGCGGCTCGGTACGGCTGCCGCCGCGCACCGCGCCGACCTCGACGATGCCCTGTTCCGCCTGGTCGAAGGCGTGCTCCAGGGCGTTCTGCAGCACCTCGGTGAGCACCATCGACAGCGGCGTGGCCACCTCCGCGTCCAGGATGCCGAAGCGGCCGGTGCGGCGGGTGATCACCTTGCCCGGGGAGATCTCCGCGACCATGGCCAGCACCCGGTCCGCGATCTCGTCGAACTCGACCCGTTCGTCGAGGTTCTGGGACAGCGTCTCGTGCACGATCGCGATCGAACCGACCCTGCGTACGGCCTCGTTGAGGGCCTCGCGGCCCTGTTCGGAGTCCATCCGGCGGGACTGCAGCCGCAGCAGTGCGGCGACCGTCTGCAGGTTGTTCTTCACCCGATGGTGGATCTCCCGGATGGTGGCGTCCTTGGTGATCAGTTCCCGCTCGCGACGTCGCAGTTCGGTGACATCGCGCAGCAGCACCAGCGAACCGATGTGCGTGCCCTTCGGCTTGAGCGGGATGGCGCGCAACTGGATCACGCCGTCGCTCCCCTCGACCTCGAACTCCCTGGGGGCCCAGCCGCTGGCGAGCTTGACCAGGGCCTCGTCCACCGGGCCGCGCGCGGGTGCCAGTTCGGCGGTGGCCTGGCCCAGGTGGTGGCCCACCAGGTCGGCGGCGAGCCCGAGCCGGTGGTAGGCGGAGAGCGCGTTGGGGCTGGCGTACTGGACGACGCCGTCCGCGTCGAGCCGGATCAGCCCGTCGCCGGCGCGCGGCGAGGCGTCCATGTCGACCTGCTGGCCCGGGAAGGGAAACGTTCCGGCAGCGATCATCTGGGCGAGGTCGGAGGCGCTCTGGAGGTAGGTGAGCTCCAGCCGGCTGGGGGTGCGCACGGTCAGCAGATTGGTGTTGCGGGCGATCACGCCGAGCACCCGGCCCTCGCGGCGTACCGGAATGGACTCAACCCGTACCGGCACTTCCTCTCGCCACTCCGGGTCGCCCTCGCGTACGATGCGGCCCTCATCCAAGGCGGAGTCCAGCATCGGACGTCGTCCCCGGGGAACGAGATGGCCCACCATGTCGTCCTGGTAGGAGGTGGGCCCGGTATTGGGGCGCATCTGGGCGACGGAGACGTAGCGGGTGCCGTCGAGGGTGGGGACCCACAGCACGAGATCGGCGAAGGAGAGGTCGGAGAGCAGCTGCCACTCCGAGACCAGCAGATGGAGCCACTCGAGGTCGGAGTCGCTCAGAGCGGTGTGCTGGCGGACGAGATCGTTCATGGAGGGCACGTCTTGGAGCCTACCGGCGTACGGTGTATGTGTTGTGCCTGCACGGGCATGGACAAGTAAGAATGGTCTAGTCCAGAATTCAGCAAAGCCTCCGTTCTCCCCGCACAGGAGAGCGGAACGAGGCCGACGGCGCTCTCTGCCCTGACTGCGCCAAGGCCTCCGATCGACCGGCCCCAGGACGGGGTGGCGCCCCTACCGCACATGGGGACACCCTCCGCCCGTAAGGCGGGGCCGGCCGATGTCAGCTCCGGGCTGCGGTGCCGGACAGGTTGAGGGTCCTGTCCCGGCGCCGCGGCCCGCGGGTGTTTTCGGGGGCCCTCAGGCCTTCGCCCCGCTCGCCGCCCGCGGCCAGGCCGCCATCGCCAGCTCGGCGATCGCCGCCAGCTCCGTCCGCTCCGCACCGTCCCGCGCCTGCTGGGACATGCCCTGGATGACGACTCCCACGAAGCCGGCCAGCGCACCGGCGTCCGTATCCGCCGGGAGCTCCCCCGTGGCGATGTCCGCCCGGATGGCGCCGGCGAACTCCCTGATGTTCGACAGCCTCATCTCCCGCAGGAAGTCGGCGACTTCGGTGGACGCGGGGGAGATGTTCAGCGCGGCACTGATGACCAGGCAGCCGCGCGGGCGGCCGGGCAGGGTGTATTCGACCGCGGCCTCGCGCAGTGCGCGTCCGACGCCGCGGCGGGCGGTCGGCTCCTCGGCCACGGCTCGGGAGATGAAACCTCCGTAGAGCCGCCCGTACTCGGCGACGACCTCGTCGAACAGCGCCCGCTTGTCGCCGAAGGCGGCATAGAGGCTGGGGGCGCTGATGCCCATGGCGCGGGTGAGGTCGGCGATCGATGTGGCCTCGTAGCCCTGCTCCCAGAAGGACCGGACCGCCCGCTCCAGCGCCGTCTCGCGGTCGAAGGACCGGGGCCGGCCACGCTGCTTCGTTTCCTTGGTCGCCATGGGAGGAATTTTATAGCGGTCGGTACGGAACGCGTGCTACGGTCTTTCTGTAGCGAGCGATATAGAAATAGGTCGCTCGGCGGTCGGGAGCTGCACGCGATCTCGCACGGACGCGCGCACGCACGAACAGGGAGGGGCACGGCCATGGGCGCGCTCAGCGGCAGGACGGCACTGGTGACAGGCGGCAGCAGGGGGATCGGCCGGGCGATCTCCGAGCGGCTGGGGAGGGACGGCGCGCGGGTCGGCGTGCATTACGGCCGCGACGAGACCGCGGCGAAGGAGACGGTCTCGACGATCGAGGCGGCGGGGGGCCAGGCCTTCGCGGTCCGGGCGGAGCTGGGCGCGCCGGGAGACGCCGAAGCGCTGTGGTCCGCGTTCGACGAGCAGGCCGAGGGCCTGGACATCCTGGTCAACAACGCCGGGATCAACACAGCGGTGGACGGGACGCTCAAGCGGATCGGCGAGGTGACGGCGCAGGACTTCGACCACCTCTTCGCGGTCAACACCAAGGCGCCGTTCTTCATCGTCCAGCACGGGCTGTCCCGCCTGCGGGACGGCGGGCGGATCATCAACACCTCGACGGGCCTGACCCGCGGCGCGGCCAAGCCCGAACTGATCGCCTACGCCATGACCAAGGGCGCGCTCGACGTGTTCACCTCGACGCTCGCCAAGGACCTGGGCCCGCGCGGGATCACGGTGAACGCGGTGGCCCCCGGGGCGGTGAACACCGATATGAACGCCGGCTGGCTCAGGGGCGAGGCCAACACCGAAGCGCAGCGGCGACTGGCGGAGATGTCCCCGCTGGGCCGGATAGCGCAGGCCGACGACATCGGCGACGTGGTGGCCTTCCTGGCCTCGGACGACAGCCGCTGGGTGACGGGGCAGTGGATCGACGCGACGGGAGGCGCCCTGCTCTGACGGCGCATGGCCCGCCCTTGGGGACTCGCGGCCTCGATCCTCCGGGCCATGGGCGCCTCCGGGCCATGGACGCCTCCTCCCGGACTGAGCGCCTCCGGATCATGGGCGCCTCCCGGCCTGGGCGCCTCTCGACCTTGGGGCCTCGTCGCTCACCTCCCCCTCCCCCTCCCGACGGCACCTGTTCCGGCGGTCTTCCGGTCACCCGAACGACGGGAAAACGTGTCTCGGCGTTCGCAGGCGCCGTCGGGACCCGGGGCCCACCCTCTGATAGATTGGTCTATACCACATGACCATATGAGTCCACTCTCCAGAACGGCAGGCCAAAGCGTGGAAGTTGTCATCGTTCCGGACGCCAGGGCAGGCGGCGAGCTGATCGCGGAGGCCATCGCGGCTCTGGTGCGCCGCAAGCCCGACGCGCTGCTCGGTGTGGCCACCGGCTCGACCCCGCTGCCCATCTATGAGGCACTGGCGGCCAAGGTCCGGGCCGGCGCCGTGGACGCCTCGCGGGCCCGCATCTGCCAGCTCGACGAGTACGTCGGCCTGCCGGCCGGGCACCCCGAGTCCTACCGTTCGGTGGTGCTGCGCGAGGTGGTCGAGCCGCTCGGTCTCGGCGAGGACTCCTTCATGGGCCCCGACGGCACGGCTCAGGACGTGCAGGCCGCCTGCGAGGCGTACGACCGTGCGCTGGGCGAGGCCGGCGGGGTGGACCTCCAGCTGCTCGGCATCGGTACGGACGGGCACATCGGCTTCAACGAGCCCTGCTCGTCGCTGGCTTCCCGCACTCGCATCAAGACGCTGACCCAGCAGACCCGGGAGGACAACGCCCGGTTCTTCGACAGCCCCGACGAGGTCCCCCACCACGTCATCACCCAGGGCATCGGCACCATCCTGGAGGCCCGCCACCTGGTGCTGCTCGCCACGGGCGAGGGCAAGGCGGACGCCGTGGCCCACGCCGTCGAGGGTCCGGTCGCCGCGCTGGTCCCGGCCTCGGCACTCCAGCTCCACCCCCACGCCACGGTCGTCGTCGACGAGGCCGCGGCCGCCAAGCTGAAGCTCGCCGACTACTTCCGCGCCACCTACGCCGCCAAGCCGGAGTGGCAGGGGCTCTAGGAGGTTCCTCTCCGGTCTCCGTACCCCCGGCCACGGCGTCTTCGGGCGGCCGGGGTCGGAGGCGGGCAACGCGATACCTCGCGCAGTGGAGCGACTCGGACGGTGTGCACGGCCGGGCGGCGATTCCACGCTTACTGCCGGTTTATGGCCTCTTTGAGCAGGATGGGTGAGGCGCGGCAACTGTCGTGCGCTGTGAGGTATCTGAGGAAGGTTCAGCCGTGCGCTCACCCGTGGTCCAGGTTTCGGTCGCCGTGCCCGCCGCTCCGGGTCGTCGGGGCTGAGCGCCGTGGCAGCCTCGGCCCAGCAGCCCGCGCCGGTGACCGTACCTCCGAAGCCCACCCGGAGTCCGAAACCCACGGGGAGTCCCAAACCCACGGGGAGTCCGCAACCCACGGGGCGTTCGGAGACACCCCAGAGCCTTGAGCCGCCCCGGAGCCCTGAGCCCAGCCGGAGTCCTGAGCCGCGCCGTCGTCCCGCGCCGTGGTTGCGGCCGACCATCCGGATACGGCTGACGCTCCTGTACGGCGGCATGTTCCTGATGGCGGGGATCGTGCTGCTGACGATCATCTACATCCTGGCGGCCGACACCCTCAAGGACGGCACCCCCGAGTTCAGGGTCTTCGGCAGTGACGTCAGGGTGGGCAACATCGACTGCCCCGACCTGCCGGCGGTCGGCACGGCCGGCGAGATCAACGCGGCGATCGGCGACTGCATCCAGGACCAGCGCGCACTGGCGCTGAACACCTTCCTGCACCGCTCGCTGATCGCTCTGGTGGGTCTGACGGTGGTGGCGTTCGCGTTTGGTTATGCGATGGCGGGGCGGGTGCTGGCGCCGTTGGGGCGGATCACGCGTACGGCGCAGCGGGTGGCGGGTTCGGATCTGCATCGCAGGATCGAGTTGGGTGGGCCGGATGACGAGCTGAAGGAGCTTGCGGACACCTTCGATGAGATGTTGGACCGGTTGGACCGGGCGTTTGAGTCGCAGCGGCGGTTTGTGGCGAATGCGTCGCATGAGTTGCGGACGCCGTTGGCGATCAATCGGACGCTGTTGGAGGTGCAGCTGGCCGATCCGGGGGCGTCGGCGGAGTTGACGCAGTTGGGCAAGACACTGCTGGCGACCAATGAGCGCAGTGAGCAGTTGGTGGAGGGTCTGTTGTTGCTGGCCCGTAGTGAGAACAGGGTCGTGGACAAGCGGCCGGTGGATCTGTCGGAGGTGGCCGCGCAGGCGGTGGAGCAGATGCGGGGGGAGGCGCAGGCCAAGGGGGTTGCGCTGCGCGGGGTGCGGCAGCAGGTCTTTGTGCAGGGCAATGGTGTGCTGCTGGAGCGGATCGCGCTGAATCTGGTGCAGAACGCGGTGCGCTACAACGTCGCCGAGGAGGGCTGGGTGGAGGTGACCACCGAGCCGGGGCCGGGGTGTGCGGTGCTGGTGGTGGCCAATACCGGGCCGGTGGTCCCCGCCTATGAGGTGGAGAACCTCTTCGAGCCCTTCCGGCGGCTGCGCACCGAGCGCACCGGCAGCGACAAGGGCGTGGGTCTGGGCCTGTCCATCGTGCGCTCGGTGGTGCGCGCCCACGACGGCAGCATCACCGCCGAGCCCCGCGAGGGCGGCGGCCTGACCATGCGCGTCGTCCTACCGCAGTAGGCCCAGTAGGCGCTGTAGGCCCAGTAAGCGCAGTAGGAACCGAGTCGTCAGGCGGCCGAGGGTGCGGGTGCGCTCGGCCGCCGTCCCGGGGCGGCCGAGCGCGGGGGACCGTCGCCGCGCGGACTTCAGGTGCGGTGTGCCGGGGTGCGGCGGGTGAGGGTTTCGGCGGCGGCCTGACCGCAGACGCGGGCGGCGCCGTGGGTGGCGAGGTGCAGGGCGCCTCGGGGCGGGGCCTGGGGGACGCCCATTTCGACGACGGCGGTGTCGGGACGGGCGGTGAGCAGGGCGTCAACGGCGTCGGCCATCCAGGGGTGGCGGTGGACGTCGCGGACGACGGCGACCACGCGTCGGCCGGCGGCCGCAGCGAGCAGGCCGTCGACCAGGGCCCGGGTACCGGCGCGGGCGGCGGATTCGGCGGTGTAGGCGGCGGTTTCGGTGCCGGGTACGAGCCGGGCCAGCTCGGCGCCGACGCCCCAGGGGGTGTCGTCGCCCACGGCGATGTTGGCCAGCGGTGTGAAGGCGGCGACGTGGGCGGGGCCGGTGAGCGGCTCGTAGGGACGGCCGGCGGTGGTGACGCGCAGCGCCCGCCGGGCCGCGGTCAGGCCGATCCCGGGTGCGGGCGCGGCCCCCTCCCCCGCGCCCGCACTCCGTGTCCAGCGCGCCAGGGCCCGCACCCGCGCTGCGGCGTCGGCGAGCCGCTCCTCCGGCAGCTCGCCGTCGCGCACCGCCCTCACCAGGGCGTCCCGCAGCCGCAGCACGGTGTCCTCGTCGGCCAGTCCGCCGCCCACACAGATCGCGTCGGCGCCGGCCGCGACGGCCAGCACGCTGCCGCGCTCGATGCCGAAGGTGGCGGAGATGGCCTGCATCTCCATTCCGTCGGTGACGATCAGCCCGTCGAAGCCCAGACCGCCCTCGCCGGCCGGCGCGCGCAGCAGGCCGTGCAGGGCGGCGGGGCTGAGCGTGGCCGGGCGGTCGCCGTCCAGGGCGGGCAGCAGGATGTGCGCGCTCATCACGGCCCGGGTGCCGGCGGCGACGGCGGCGCGGAACGGCACCAGTTCGCGTTCCTGGAGGGTGGGCAGGTCGGCGGCGATGCGCGGCAGGTCGTGGTGGGAGTCGACCGCGGTGTCGCCATGGCCGGGGAAGTGCTTGGTGCAGGCGGCGACGCCCGCCGACTGCAGCCCCTCGACGTAGGCGGCCGTGTGCCGGGCGACCAGCTGCGGGTCGGCGCCGAAGGAGCGGACGCCGATGACCGGATTGGCGGGGTTGGAGTTGACGTCGGCGGAGGGCGCCCAGTTGAGGTTGACACCGCAGTCGGCCAGCCGGCGGCCGAGCTCGCGGGCGACGCCGCGGGTCAGGGCGGTGTCGTCCACGGCGCCCAGCGCGTGGTTGCCGGGGAAGGAGGAGCCGCCGCGCACTTCGAGGCGGGTGACGTCGCCGCCCTCCTCGTCGATGGCGACCAGGACGTCCTCGCGTGCGCCGCGCAACTGGGCGGTGAGGGTGGCGAGTTGCGCGGGGTCGGTGATGTTGCGGCCGAAGAGGCCGACGGCGGCCAGGCCCTCGTCGAGCCGGCGCAGCAGCCAGTCGGGGGCGGCGGTGCCGGTGAAGCCGGGCTGGAGGACGGCGAGCGCGTCGCGGGTGAGGGTGTCGGTGGCGCGTACCGAGCGTGCGGAGCCTACGGGAGTCATGGACTGCGTTATCCCTTCACTGCGCCGGAGGTGAGACCGCCGACCGCCTTGCGTTGCAGGAACAGGAAGAGGACCAGGATCGGGACGGCGAAGATCGAGGCGGCGGCCATGGTGGCGCCCCAGTCGTCCCCGAACTGGCTCTGGAACTGCGAGAGCCACAGCGGCAGGGTGCCCATGGCCGGCTCCTTGTTGAGGACCAGCACGAGCGGGAACTCGTTCCACGCGGTGATGAAGCCGAAGAGGGAGGTGGCCATCAGTCCGGGTGCCAGCAGCGGGAAGACGACCTTGAGGAAGGCCTGGCGGCGGGAGCAGCCGTCGACCATGGCGGACTCCTCCAGTTCCTTGGGCACCGCGGCGACATAGCCCCGCAGGGTCAGCAGGGTGAAGGGCAGCACCATCAGCAGGTAGAAGCAGGTGAGCGGTACCAGGCTGTTGAGCATGTCCGCGTCCCGGACGATCAGGTAGATCGAGATCACCATGACCTCCCAGGGGGCCATCTGGGCGACCATGAAGGTCAACAGGATGCCGCGGCGTCCCTTGAAGCGCATACGGGTGAGCGCGAACGCCCCGCACAGCGCGACGACCAGCGACAGTCCGACGGCGAGCACGGTCACGAGGACCGAGTTCCCGGCCAGGGTCCAGAAGTTCGGGGCGTGCACGGCGGTCGCGAAGTGCTCCAGGGTGCCGTGGAAGGGGAACCACACGGGGTCTTCGCTGATGATGTCCCGGGTCGGCTTGAAGGCCGTGTTGAACATCCAGTAGACCGGGAAGACGAAGCCGGCGGCGAGCACGAGCGCCGTGGCGTTGGGCCAGATGCGGCCGGCGAGGGAGGGCTTCACCGCTCGTTCTCCTCTTGCTGTTCCTGCTTGAGCGTCAGACGCAGGTAGTACGCGGTCATGGCCAGCAGCACCAGGATCGTCAGCAGCGAGATCGCGGCGCCCATGCCGAAGTGGAGGTTGCCGACGCCCTCGGTGAAGGCGTAGATCGGCAGTGTTTCGGTGAGCCGGTCCGGGCCGCCCTCGTTGATCGCGAAGATCTGCGGGAACGCCTTGAAGACCCAGATCACTTCGAGGAACGTGGTGGCCAGGAAGAAGGGCTTGAGGAAGGGGAAGGTGACCGAGGTGAAGACCTGCCAGGTGCCGGCGCCGTCCATCCGGGCGGCCTCGTAGAGCTCCCTGGGGATGGTCGTGGTGGCCGCGTAGAGGTTGAGCGCCACGAACGGCAGCGACTGCCAGACGATCAGCACGGTGATCACGAAGAAGGTCGACAGCTGGGTGCCGACCCAGTCGTAGTGGGCCATCGCATGCCAGCCGAGCCGGTCCAGCACCCAGTTGACGACGCCGTAGCGGGAGTCGAAGAGCCACTGGAAGACGGTGGTGGCGGCGATCACCGGCATGGCCCAGGCCAGCACCAGCGCGAGGGAGAGCACCAGCCGCATCTTCTTGCCGAGCCGGGCCAGCAGCAGTCCGATCAGCACGCCCAGCACCATGATCAGGATGACGTTGACCGCGGTGAAGACGATGGTGCGGCCGGTGACCCGCCAGAACTGCTCGCTGCCCAGGACCTCCTGGTAGTTGCCGATCCCCCGCCAGTCGGTCAGATGCTGGATCAGCTCCTTCATGTTGAGGTTCTGGAAGGAGAGCAGCAGGTTGCGGACCATGGGCCAGCCCAGGAAGACCGCGGTGGCGGCCAGGGCGGGCAGCAGCAAGAGGTACGGGGTGCGGCGGGCCGGGGGGCGGGGCGCGCCGCGGGCGGCCCGTCGGCCTCCTGCGCCGCGGCGGGCGGGCGGATCGCCGCCCTTGCCGGTTCGCGGCACGGCCTTGGCCGCCGCGTCGTCGAGCTGCACTGCCATGGGTCGCTGCTCCCCCTTGTTGCCGTGGAACCTCGGTGCGCCGGCGGCGGGCGTACGGGGCCGGTGCCGGCCGGCCCCGTACGCGGCCGGGGCCTACTGCTTGGCGAGCCGTGCGTTGACCTCGGACTCGATGTCCTTGGCGGCGTCGGCCGGGGACGTGCCGTTCAACACGGCCGTCATATAGCTCTTGATGGGGTTCGGTACGTTCTCCACCGCGGCCCACTGCGCGATCAGCGGGGTGGTGCCGCCGGACTGCTGCGCCGCGGGGGCGGCGGCAGCGGCCGCCGGGTTCTCCTTGGCGGCGCCGGCCAGGTCCGGGGACTTGGGGGTCCAGCCGGACTCCTTGACCATCTGCCCGTCGTTCTCCTTCGACAGGGCGATCTTCAGGAATTCCTTGGCGAGTTCCTGGTTCTTGCCCATGCCGGCGACCGCGAAGTTGGAACCACCGAGGAATACACCCTCGGGCTTGGCCGCGGTCTCACCGGGAATGGTGAAGAATCCGATGTCGTCCTTGATTTTCGGGTTGGCCTTGACGGCGGTGGCGGCCTCGTAGCCCATGGCGATGACGGCGCCGGTCTTCCCCTTGGCGAAGACCTCGGCCTGCTGCGGGGTGGCCTCGTCCTTGTTCTTCGGCGCGGTGCTGAAGGCCTGGTACTGCTTGTAGACGTCCATGGCCTTGGCGACCTTGGGGTCGCCGAGGTTGGAAACCCATTTGCCGCCCTGCTTCTTCACCAGGTCGGCGCCGGTGCCGATGGTCAGCCCGTCGAGGAAGTACCAGTTCTGGCCGGGGAGGTACAGCGGCTCGGCGTCGGTCTTCCGCTTGATGGCGTCCAACGCCTTGAACAGCTGGTTGCGGGTCTTGGGGAGGTCCTTGAGCCCCGCCTCGGCCCAGATCTTCTTGTTGTACATGACCACGCGGTTTCCGGCGTACCACGGCAGCGCGTACTGCTTTCCGTCGACCAGCGAGGCCTTGTTGAAGGCGTCGTTCCAGTCGGCGCCGATCTCCTTCTTCAGATCGCCGAGGTCGGCCAGCGCGCCGGCCTTCGCATAGGCGGCGGTCTGGGTGTTACCGATTTCGACGACGTCCGGCGGGGTGTCCTCGGAAAGTGCGGTGCTCAGCTTCTGCTGAATTCCGTTCCACTGCTGGACCTTGAACTCGACGGTGGCTCCGGTCTTCTTCTTGAACTGCTCGGAGACCTGCTTGCTCCACTGCTCCGGGTTCGAACCGCTCATCACCCAAACGGTCAGCTTCTGGCCCTTGAAGCCATCCGCGCCCGCCTTGTTGCCGTCGCTGGACCCACAGGCAGCGACACTCACCAGCATTCCCGCGACCGCCGTCGCTGCTATGAGCCCACGCTTCATTGCGCTCTCCCCTAAAGGCCGGGTGTGGTCTTTAATGGTTTAGACCAGTGCCCGCAGCTTGGCCTAGACCTTTTGGGGTGTCAAGGGTGTATAAGAGTCGCTGTCAGGTCCGTTACCGGACCGACATCCGGCACGCCGGGACCTGCGAGGGAGCACAACGAACCCACGCGTGCCACGATGTGAGCCGCTACGTACGGAGGAGCCGGTGACGGCAGCACGACAGGCGTCGGAGAGGCGGGCCATGGAGACCGACGGGGGCAGCGCGGAGAGCGGCGGCGGCACGCGGACCGCACGGGTGCCCAAGTACTACCGCCTCAAGCGGCACTTGCTGGAGATCACCGAGACCCTGCCGCCCGGCACCCCGGTACCCCCCGAGCGCACCCTCGCCGCGGAGTTCGACACCTCCCGCACGACAGTGCGCCAGGCGCTGCAGGAGCTGGTCGTCGAGGGCCGGCTGGAGCGCATCCAGGGCAAGGGCACCTTCGTGGCCAAGCCCAAGGTCTCCCAGGCGCTGCAACTGACGTCCTACACGGAGGACATGCGGGCCCAGGGCCTGGAGCCGACCTCCCAGCTGCTGGACATCGGCTACGTCACCGCCGACGACCGGCTGGCCGGCCTGCTCGACATCGCCCCCGGCGGCAGGGTGCTGCGCATCGAGCGGCTGCGGCTGGCCAGCGGCGAGCCGATGGCCATCGAGACCACCCACCTGTCGGCCAAGCGCTTCCCCGCGCTGCGCCGCAACCTGGTCAAGTACACCTCCCTCTACACCGCGCTGGCCGAGGTCTACGACGTCCGCCTCGCGGAGGCCGAGGAGACCATCGAGACCTCGCTCGCCACCCCGCGCGAGGCCGGTCTGCTGGGCACCGACGTCGGCCTGCCGATGCTGATGCTCTCGCGGCACTCGCTCGACGCGCAGGGCCGGCCGGTGGAGTGGGTGCGCTCGGTCTACCGCGGCGACCGCTACAAGTTCGTGGCGAGGCTGCAGCGCCCCACGGAGTGAACCCGGCCCGCCGACCGCTCCTCCCCCGCGCGGATTCTTCGTACCGATATGCGGACAGCTAGTGACGCGTGCCACGGCTCTGCCATAGATTTTCAGCCGATTGCACAGGAGTTCGCCGCCACGGACGGAGCCACGCGATGCCAGAGCCAGCCGAATCCCCCAGCAGCAGACCCGTCGTCACACCCACACGTGTGGTGGCCGGACTGTGCCTGCTCGCTCCGTTCGTGGCGACGCTGTGGGTGAGTTCCTACGCCCGGATCGAGCCCACGCTCATCGGGATCCCGTTCTTCTACTGGTACCAGATGCTGTGGGTGCTGATCTCGACGGCGCTGACGACGGTGGCGTACAAGCTCGTGCAGCGTGAGCAGCGCGCCCGCAAGGGCGGTGCGGACCAGTGACCGACGCGATCCTCACACCGGGTGCCTCCACCGCGCTCGCGGCCTCCTCGACCCAGGGCGTCAACGGCGTGGCGCTCGCCGTGTTCGTCTTCTTCTTCCTGGCCGTGACGGTCATGGGATTCCTGGCGGCCCGCTGGCGCAAGGCCGAGCAGTCCGCCAACCTCGACGAATGGGGCCTGGGCGGCCGGAGCTTCGGCACCTGGGTGACGTGGTTCCTGCTGGGCGGCGACCTCTACACCGCCTACACCTTCGTGGCCGTACCGGCGGCGATCTACGCGGCGGGCGCGGCCGGCTTCTTCGCCGTCCCGTACACCATCCTGGTCTACCCCCTCATCTTCACGTTCCTGCCCCGCCTGTGGTCGGTCTCGCACAAGCACGGCTACGTCACCACCTCCGACTTCGTCCGCGGACGCTTCGGCTCCAAGGGCCTGTCGCTGGCCGTGGCACTCACCGGCATCCTGGCCACGATGCCGTACATCGCGCTCCAACTGGTCGGCATCCAGGCCGTCCTGGACGTGATGGGCATCGGCGGCGGCGCGCACACCAACTGGTTCGTCAAGGACCTGCCGCTGCTGATCGCCTTCGCGGTGCTGGCCGCGTACACCTACTCCTCCGGCCTGCGCGCGCCCGCCCTGATCGCCTTCGTCAAGGACGGGCTGATCTACCTGGTCATCATCGTGGCGATCGTCTACATCCCGATCAAACTGGGTGGTTTCGACCAGATCTTCGACGCGGCCGGCAAGGCGTTCGCCGAGCCCGGCGCCGTCCCCGGCAAGCCGCGCGGCGAGCTGACCAGCGGGCCCAACGCGCAGTGGGCGTACGCGACCCTGGCGCTCGGCTCGGCGCTGGCGCTCTTCATGTACCCGCACTCGATCACCGCCACGCTCTCCTCGCGCAGCCGCAACGTGATCCGCCGCAACACCACGATCCTGCCCCTGTACTCCCTGATGCTGGGCCTCTTGGCGCTGCTCGGCTTCATGGCCGTCAAGGCCGGTACGGACATCCAGGGCAACCCGCAGCTGGCCATCCCGCAGCTGTTCGAGGACATGTTCCCCAGCTGGTTCTCCGGCGTCGCGTTCGCCGCGATCGGCATCGGTGCGCTGGTCCCGGCGGCCATCATGTCGATCGCCGCGGCCAACCTGTTCACCCGCAACGTCTACAAGGACTTCCTCAAGCCCGGCGCCACGCCCGAGCAGGAGCACAAGGTCGCCAAGCTGGTCTCCCTGCTGGTCAAGGTCGGCGCCCTGGTCTTCGTCCTCACCATGGACAAGACCGTCGCGATCAACTTCCAGCTGCTGGGCGGCATCTGGATCCTGCAGACCATGCCGGCCCTGGTCGGTGGCCTGTTCACCCGCTGGTTCCACCGCTGGGCGCTGCTGACCGGCTGGGCGGCCGGCATGCTCTACGGCACGCTCGCGGCGTACGGCGTCGCGAGCCCGACCCAGGCCCACTTCGGCGGCTCCAGCAAGGAGATCCCCGGCATCGGCGAGATCGGCTACATCGGCCTGACCGCCTTCGTCCTGAACGTCGTGGTGACGGTCGTCCTGACGTTCGCCCTGAAGGCCATGAAGGCCCCTGAGGGCGTCGACGAGACCAGCCCCGGCGACTACACCGCGGACGCCGGCGACGAGGGCGTCTCGGCGGAACTGCCGCCGGCCACGGCGGGGGCACCGGCGGGGCACTGAGGCGCCGGACATCCACGCGGAATGGGCCGCTGCGGCCCCCCGGGGTGGAGCGGGCCCCTCGCACGGGGGGAGGTGTTCGTTCCCCCCATCCTTTCGCGGCTCGGTTTTCCCGGTGATGTCCCCGGGGTCCAGGCGGGTGA
>NZ_JBVIRA010000002.1:43150-104727 GCF_055576575.1 Streptomyces sp. NPDC033270 | reverse complement strand
TTTTTTCCGATCCCTGGGAGGAACGGCCGCGGGCCGTGGGGGGGGAACGGGGGGGGAAGTGAGGCGCAGGACACCCACGAGGACGGGACCGCTCCCCCCCTCGGGTCCCCAGCGGCCCATTCGCATGGGGAGAGGTGTCAGTTCACCCAGTCCTTGAGCGGCTCGGTGTCCAGGGTGATGCCGACGGGGTCCGGCAGGTGGAGCGACTTGCCGTACGGCACGGTGTGAATGGTCTCGTATCGGCCGTGGTCGGGCTCGCTGTAGACCGAAACCTCACAGGCTCCCCGGTCGACCAGCAGATAGAGCGGGATGCCGGTCTCCGCATACGCACGAGGCTTCTCCACCCGATCACGCTGATCGGTGTCCGAGTCATAAGAGGTGACCTCGACGACCATGAGCACCGGGTCAGGAGCCGCCCATTCGCCTTGGCCCACGAAGGCACCGCTGGGTGCGAGTTCGCCGTCCGGACGGGCCCGGCCGCCGCGATACCCCTGTACCTTCAGCCCCTGGTCCGGGTAGAGCCACAGCTCGGGGCGCGCCTGAATGCACATGCGCGTGAGCCACTCGATGATCCGACCGTGGTCCCCGTCCGGCACAGCCTTGCTCCTGATCTTCCCGTCGATGAACTCCAGCCGAGCGCCTTTCTCCAGGCGGGCGAGTATCCGGGCGGCCTCTTCAAAGTGCTCGGTCTCCATGATGTGCACCCGGTCAGCAAGCGCGCTCATAAGGCCTTCTCCTTCTTGTGTCGGCCGGAGCAGGGAACCTAGAACCGACGATAGCCGAGGCCGCCGACAACCACCCCGCCCTCAACCCCACCCCCCACACTTGACCCCATGGACATCACGATCAGGCCCGTGCGGCAGGCGGAGTTCGGTGTGGTCGGTGAGTTGCTCGTGGCTGTCTATCTGGCCGACGGGCTACTGGTCTCCGGGGAGAGCGACACCTACGCGGCGACGCTGCGGAGGGTGGCCGAGCGGGCGGAGCAGGCCGAGGTGCTGGTGGCCGTGGAGGGGCCGGAGGAGCGGGTGGTGGGGACGGTCACCTTCTCCGCGTACGGGAGTCCGTATGCGGAGCTGGCGGGCCCCGGCGAGGGGGAGTTCCGGATGCTGGCGGTACGGCCCGAGGGGCGCGGACGAGGGGTCGGGGAGGCGTTGGTGGCGGTGTGTCTGGAGCGGGCGCGGGCGCTCGGACTGAGCGGCATGGTGCTGTCCACCCCGCGGCACGTACTGCCCGCCCACCGGCTCTACCGGCGGCTGGGATTCGCCCGCGCCGAGGAGCGGGACTGGGAGCCGGTACCGGGGATCACGCTCTGGGCGTTCGTGCGGAAGGTGGCCTGAAAGGCGCTCCAGGCCCGGCCCGAGGACCGTTCCGGGCACTCCCCCGCCCCCTGGCGCTTCGCACACCTGTCGGAGTGGTATGAGGCGGCGACACAAGATGTGGGGGTGCACGCGAGGAGCAGCACAAGATGTATGCTCGTCCTCGCTGTCGCCGCAGGGGAATCCGGTGGGAATCCGGAACTGTCCCGCAACGGTGTAAGAGCGCGCCCAGTGGCCCGATGAGGGCCCTGCCGCGCGCCCGTGAAGTCCGAGGACCTGCCGACGGTACGCCCGCACCGCCATCGGTGCGGACGTCGATACGTCCGGGCCCCGAGGGTTGGGCCGGTGGACGCCGCGCGGTGTGCCCGCGCACCCCTGACCGTCACGGGGTGCCGCACGCGCGCGTGCGGCCGTCGCGCCCCGCCCCTCCTGGCCCCCGCCGAGTGAGGGAGAGCATCACGTGACCATCGCGCCAACGGAACCCGCGTCAGACGCCGAGGTCGTGCAGCCTGCGGTGACCACGCCCGCCGCCCCCGCCGACGGCGGCCCGGGCGAGGCCGGGCAGGACGGTCCGGGCGTCGCGCTGCTGCGCACCCTGACGAAGCTGACCGAGGACCTGACCGCGACCGACCCCGGCAAGGTGGCCGCCGCCGCCCTGCGGGGCCGGTACGAGGGCGCGGGCGAGTCCGAACTGCGGTCGCTGGCCATCGAGGCCGCGGCCGGACTGATCGGTGACGAGCCGCAGTACTCCAAGCTCGCCGCGCGGCTGCTCACCCTCTCGATCTCGGAGGAGGCGGCCGCACAGGGGGCGGTCGCCTTCTCCGCCTCCGTCGAAGTCGGCCACCGCGAGGGGCTGATCGCCGACGAGACCGCGGAGTTCGTACGGACCCACGCCGCCCGGCTGGACGCCCTGGTCGACCAGGCGCTCGCCGACGGCGCCGACGACCGGTTCGGGTACTTCGGGCTGCGCACCCTGCACTCGCGCTACCTGCTGCGCCACCCCACCACCCGCCAGGTCGTCGAGACGCCCCAGCACTTCCTGCTGCGAGTGGCCTGCGGCCTCGCCGAGGACGGCAGCGAGCGCGCCCTGGACGACGTCGCCGAGCTGTACGGCCTCACCAGCTCGCTGTCGTACCTGCCCTCCTCCCCCACCCTGTTCAACTCCGGCACCCGCCACCCGCAGATGTCGTCCTGCTACCTGCTGGACTCGCCGCTGGACGAGCTGGACTCGATCTACGACCGCTACCACCAGGTGGCGCGGCTGTCCAAGCACGCCGGCGGCATCGGCCTGTCGTACTCCCGTATCCGCGCCCGCGGTTCGCTGATCCGCGGCACCAACGGGCACTCCAACGGCATCGTGCCGTTCCTGCGCACCCTGGACGCCTCGGTCGCGGCCGTGAACCAGGGCGGCCGGCGCAAGGGCGCCGCCTGCGTCTACCTGGAGACCTGGCACGCCGACATCGAGGAGTTCCTGGAGCTGCGCGACAACACCGGTGAGGAGGCCCGCCGGACCCACAACCTGAACATCGCGCACTGGATCCCGGACGAGTTCATGCGCCGGGTGGAGGCGGACGCCGACTGGTCGCTGTTCTCCCCCTCGGACGCCCCGGAGCTGGTGGACCTGTGGGGCGAGGAGTTCGACGCCGCCTACCGCAGGGCCGAGGCCGAGGGCCGGGCGCTCAAGCAGATCCCGGCCCGGGTGCTGTACTCCCGCATGATGCGCACCCTGGCGCAGACCGGCAACGGCTGGATGACGTTCAAGGACGCCGCCAACCGCACCGCCAACCAGACCGCCGAGCCCGGCCAGGTCGTGCACTCCTCCAACCTGTGCACGGAGATCCTGGAGGTGACCAACGACGGGGAGACCGCGGTCTGCAACCTGGGGTCGGTCAACCTCGCGGCCCACCTGGGTGACAACGGCGAGATGGACTGGGAGAAGCTGGACGCCACGGTCCGTACCGCCGTCACCTTCCTCGACCGGGTCGTGGACATCAACTTCTACCCGACCGAGCAGGCCGGGGCCTCCAACTCCCGCTGGCGCCCGGTGGGTCTGGGCCTGATGGGCCTTCAGGACGTCTTCTTCCGGCTGCGGCTGCCCTTCGACTCGGCCGAGGCGCGGGAGCTGTCGACCCGGATCTCCGAGCGGATCATGCTCGCCGCGTACGAGGCGTCCGCCGCTCTCGCCGAGCGGCACGGCCCGCACCCGGCCTGGTCGTCGACCCGCACCGCCCGCGGTGTGCTGCACCCGGACCACTACCCGAACGCCGAGCCCCGCTGGGCGGACCGCTGGGCGGCGCTGCGCACCCGGATCGCCACGACCGGGATGCGCAACTCGCTGCTGCTGGCGATCGCGCCGACCGCGACCATCGCCTCGATCGCGGGCGTGTACGAGTGCATCGAGCCGCAGGTCTCCAACCTCTTCAAGCGCGAGACGCTGTCGGGCGAGTTCCTGCAGGTCAACGCGTATCTGATCGAGGAGCTCAAGGCGCTTGGGCTGTGGGACGCGCGGACCCGTGACGCGCTGCGCGAGGCCAACGGCTCGGTGCAGGACGTCGATTGGATCCCCGAGGAGGTCCGGGCGCTGTACCGCACCGCCTGGGAGATCCCGCAGCGCGCCCTGATCGACATGGCCGCGGCCCGTACGCCCTTCATCGACCAGAGCCAGTCGCTGAACCTCTTCATGGCGTCGCCGACCATCGGCAAGCTCAGCTCGATGTACGCCTACGCCTGGAAGCGCGGCATCAAGACGACGTACTACCTGCGTTCGCGCCCGGCGACCCGGATCGCCCAGTCGGCCCGCGGCACCGCGGCCGCCGGCTCCCCCGTACCCGTCCCGCAGCAGGCCACCGACCCCGAGGCGGTCGCCTGCTCCCTGGAAAACCCCGAGTCCTGCGAGGCCTGCCAGTAATGACCACCGCGCCTGATACCCCCAACGCCGCCGCCACGCACACGGCCACCACCGGCGCCAAGAACCTCCTCGACCCGGGCTTCGAGCTGACCCTTCGGCCCATGCGGTACCCGGAGTTCTACGACCGCTACCGCGACGCGATCAAGAACACCTGGACCGTGGAGGAGGTCGACCTCCACTCCGACGTCGCCGACCTCGCCAAGCTCTCGCCGGGCGAGCAGCACATGATCGGCCGGCTGGTCGCGTTCTTCGCGACCGGTGACTCGATCGTCGCCAACAACCTCGTGCTGACGCTCTACAAGCACATCAACTCCCCCGAGGCGCGGCTGTACCTGAGCCGTCAGCTCTTCGAGGAGGCGGTGCACGTCCAGTTCTATCTGACGCTGCTGGACACCTACCTCCCCAACCCGGACGACCGAGCCGCCGCCTTCGCGGCCGTGGAGAACATCCCCTCCATCCGGGAGAAGGCCGAGTTCTGCTTCAAGTGGATGGACTCGGTCGAGAGCATCGACCGGCTGGAGTCCAAGGCCGACCGGCGCCGCTTCCTGCTGAACCTGATCTGCTTCGCGGCCTGTATCGAGGGGCTGTTCTTCTACGGCGCCTTCGCCTACGTCTACTGGTTCCGCTCGCGCGGTCTGCTGCACGGGCTGGCCACCGGCACCAACTGGGTCTTCCGCGACGAGTCCATGCACATGGACTTCGCGTTCTCGGTGGTGGACACGGTCCGCGAGGAGGAGCCCGGCCTCTTCGACGACAAGCTGGAGCAGCAGGTCACCGAGATGCTCAAGGAGGCCGTCGAGGCCGAGCTGCAGTTCGGCCGCGACCTGTGCGGTGACGGCCTGCCGGGCATGAACACCGAGTCGATGCGCGAGTACCTCCAGTGCGTCGCCGACCAGCGGCTGCAGCGCCTGGGATTTGCTCCCGTGTACGGATCGGAGAACCCGTTCTCCTTCATGGAGCTGCAGAACGTCCAGGAGCTGACCAACTTCTTCGAGCGCCGGGCCTCCGCCTACCAGGTCGCCGTCGAGGGCTCGGTCTCCTTCGACGACGACTTCTAGACCCGGGGAATCGAAGGACCCGCGACGCCCCGTCAGCCCTGGTCATGCGCCAATGTGAGCGTTCTGTTACCTCGGCAACCGGAGCCGCGGCCACCACATCTCTGTGGATATGAAGGCCACGAAGGGGCGCCGTCGGTTCATCGACTATCCGCGCCAGGGACGAGAGGGTCCGCGCCGCTGGCTGCCGTCATGGCGGCTGTGGCTCGGCACCCTCTCGTTCGGCATCCTCTGCCTGGCGGGGCTGTTCACTGTCGTGTACGCGACGATCGACATTCCGAACGAGAACGAACTCGCCGGGCAGGAAGCCACCGTCTACTACTGGGCGGACGGCAGCCAGATGGTGAGCGTGGGCGCCGTCAACCGGCAGAACGTCACCCTCGACAAGGTGCCCGACTCGGTCGAGAACTCCGTGATCGCCGCGGAGAACGCCACCTTCTACAGCGACCCCGGCGTCTCCCTGCAGGGCATCGCCCGCGCCGTGGTCAACATGGTCTCCGGCGAGGAGACCCAGGGCGGCTCCACCATCACCCAGCAGTATGTGAAGAACACCTATCTCTCGCAGGACCAGACGATCACCCGCAAGGCGAGGGAGTTCATCCTCTCGCTGAAGGTGAGCAACCAGAAGTCCAAGCCGGAGATCCTGCGCGGCTACCTCAACACCAGCTGGTTCGGCCGCGGTTCCTACGGAATCCAGGCGGCCGCCCACGCGTACTACGGCATCGACGCCAAGAACCTCAACCCCAGCCAGGGCGCACTGCTGGCCGCCCTGCTGAAGGGGTCGGAGCAGTACGACCCGGGGCTGAGCAAGGCCAATCACCAGCGGGCCGTGGAACGCTGGAAGTGGATACTCGACCGGCAGGTCGCCACCGGCAAGATGAGCAGGCAGGAGCGGGCGAAGTACCGCACGTTCCCCGAGCCGCGCACACTGTCGAAGCCCACCAGCCAGGCCGGCCAGATCGGCTATCTCGTCGATATCGCCAACAAGTTCGTCAAGGCCGGCACCGGCCTGACCGACAAGGACCTGGCGCGCGGCGGCTACCGCATACACACCACCTTCGACAAGCAGCTCACCCGCCGCCTGGAGGAGGCCGTGAGCGACGTCCGCCGCGAGAACCTCCACCCGAAGGAGCGCGCGGCCGACACCTATGTCGAGTTCGGCGCGGCCTCCGTACGCCCCAAGGACGGGGCGATCCTCGCCCTGTACGGCGGCAGGGACGCCACCCGGCACTTCAGCAACAACGCGGACACCTCGGCCGTCCCGGCCGGCTCCGCCTTCAAGCCGTTCGTGCTGGCGACCGCGCTCCAGCAGCAGGTCGACGGGCCCGACGCGGACACCGAGCGGCCCGAGGACACCGGTGAGATGAGTCCGGTGGACTGGGAGAGCGAGGTCGGGGATCTGCGCGGGGCGCTGATGAAGGCCCAGAGCCCGCCGTTCGTGCAGGCCGGGCAGCGCCTCGGCCTGGACCGGATCCGGGATCTGGCGGTGGAGGCGGGGCTGCGCGAGGAGAGCATGGCACCCCTGGAGCAGACCTTCCCGCTGGGCACCTCGGCACCCAGCGCGATACGGATGGCGAGCGCCTACACCACCTTCGCCAACGGCGGACTGCACGCCGACCCCTACGCGGTGACGTCGATGACCTACGACGGCAGGAAGATCCGCGGCTTCGACCGCGCCGAGCCCCAGCAGGTCCTCGACGCCGGGGTCGCCCAGCAGGTCTCCGCGACCCTGGAGGGGCTGGGCTGGCGCACCCTGGGAGCGCCGGACGACGCGGCGGCCAAGCGGCCGGTCGCGGCCGGCCGCACCGAGCCGGGCGACCGGATGAAGTCGGCGTGGTTCATCGGCAGCCCGTCGTCCACCGACCCGGAATTCGGCCCCGGCCCCGGCACGGGCAAGGAGGACTGGGGCGGCATCCGCCCCGACCGCGCGCCCGGCGCGGATGCCGACGCCGAGCCGACCACGGCCGTCACCATGTTCCGCAACAAGCCGGGCGCGCCCGAGCTGCTGCCGATGCAGGGCGTCGGCGGCGACGACACGGGGCTGGGCACCACCCTCCCCCCGAAGGTCTGGAGCGCCTACCAGAAGGCGTCCTGACGGGGCCGGGGGGGGGGGGGGGGGGGGGGGGGGGGGGGGGGGGGCGGGAGGGGGGGGGGGGGGGGGGGGGGGGGGGGGGGGGGGTGGGGTGGGTACGACGTACCCCCTCCCCTCCCCCCCCCCCCCCCCCCCCCCCCCCCCCCCCCCCCCCCCCCCCCCCCCCCCCCCCCCCCCCCCCCGCCCGCCTCAGTCGTTGGGGACGACGGGGTAGCGCGGCTCCAGCTCGGCCATCTGCTTCAGCGCGGCCTTGCGGTCCCGCTTGCTGAGCCGGTCGATGTAGAGGTAGCCGTTGAGGTGGTCGGTCTCGTGCTGCAGGCAGCGCGCGAAGTAGCCGGTGCCCCGGACCGCGATCGGCTCGCCCTCGGCGTTCTGGCCGCGGCACACGGCGTAGTCGGGACGGGCCAGCTCGGCGTAGGCGCCCGGCACGGACAGGCAGCCCTCGTTGGAGTCGTCCAGCACCCGGCGCTCGGCCGGCAGCTCGTCCAGCACCGGGTTGCAGATCGCGCCGACGTGCCGGACGCCCTGGTCGTCCATGCAGTCGTAGACGAAGACCTTCAGGTCCACACCGATCTGGTTGGCGGCCAGGCCCACGCCCTCGGCGGTGCGCTGGCTGGCGAACATGTCGTCGATGAGCCCGGCGAGCTCGTCGCCGAAGTCCGTGACGTCCTTGCACTCCTTGTGGAGCACCGGATTGCCGACGACCGTGATCGGCCGCGAGGTACCGCGCCCGCGGTGGGCGGCCTCCCGCTCCTCGGCGTCCGTGACGTCGTCGACGAACTCGTCGTCCACCCGCTCGTCACCGTCTTGGTCAAACACAGGCTGCTGGGCCATCTCCGCCGTACGCCTTCCTCAAAACCCTGTTAGTCGCCCTACAGCCTACGGCGGCGCGGGCGGAGGCTCAGCAGACCTCTTCGAGGTCGCGCCATTCCCGGGTGTCCGGGCTGTCCGCGACCCAGCCGTCCAGCAGCCCGCGGACCAGGGCCGACGGCGCGGCGATACCGCACTCGCGCTCGGGCACCCACAGCGAACCCGAGCCGGCGGTGCGGTGCCCGAGCGGGCCGGGGTGACCCGGCTCACTGTGGTCGTGCGGGTCCAGGTGCTCGCCGTCGCCCTCGTCGCTGGGCATCCGGCTCTCCGAGCACGTACGGCACAGCAGCCGGACGGAGGAGGACCAGTCCTCGGCGGCGAAGCCGGCGTCAGCCGCCAGCTGCTCCAGGGCGTCCCGGTCGGCCTCCGTGGCGGCCTCCAGGAGCACGACCCAGGTGGGCACCGGGGAGGGCGCCCACAGCTCGATCTCGTCGAAGACCGGAAACGCCCTGGTGGTCCCGTCGGCGTCGACGGTGGTCCGCTCGCCGTGCGGGACGCCGTCGTGCAGCACCACCTCGCCCCAGCGCCGCCCGGAGGACGGCAGCGGGATCGACAGCACCTCGATACGGGCCGGGTCCAGCCGGCGGCCCCAGACCACCTCGGCCTCGCCCTCCGGGGAGAGCCGGACGGCGGCGCTGCCCAGGGCCATACCGTGCGGTTCGCCGGACGGCGAGCCCTCACTGGGCACCTTGAGGCCGTACGCCTGCCAGGCGCGGCGGGCCAGCGGCCAGTCCTGCAGGGCGGTGGCGGCGATGCCGACGTTCCACCAGTCGGGCGCCCCGCTCTCGCGGTCCAGCAGGGCGACCGCGCGCAGGCCGGCGGCCCGGGCCTGCTCCCAGTCGTGCCGGAACTTGTGCAGCAGGGCGAGGTTGAACCAGGACTCGGACAGCCACGGCTCCATGTCCGCGGCGCGCGTCAGCAGCGCGCCCGCGTCGTCGTAACGGCCGTCGCCGATCAGCGTGAAAGCGCGGTCGGTCGCCTGCCGCCACGAGGCGGAGGGCCGGTGCCGTACCTTGCCGAAGATCCTCACGATTCCCGCCTGCTGGTTGCTCTCGATGCCGCTCCGGAGGTGCCCCGGACGGCGCCCGGGGCCCTTCTGGGGACCTACTCGACAACCTGCCACAGATTGCCGTCGGGCTCAGCCTGGTTTGCTGTGCCCCCCTGCGGCTCCTTGCCTTCGCCCGCCCCCTTGAATCCCCCTGTGGGGGGCTTCCTTCGCATCCAACCATGCCCATCTCGAAGGGCGCTCATTACCCATGGGTTCCCTCCCGCCGGACGCCCGGCGGCGGCTCAACCACGGGGTTTCGGGGCGTTCGGAGCCCGCGGGACCATGACGGACCCGCGGGCCCGTGGGAGAGCCGCTCACGGCCCTTCCGGGGCCATTTCCGACCTTACCGGCGGATAGTCGTCCGTGAAGGGGTTCCGCAGGACGGATCGGGCGGGCAGGCCCGTGACCCGCGCCCCACAAGGTCACTCATGTCACACCAGCCCGCCGCCACTCCCCAGCACCCGGGCCAGCGCCTCGACGACCAGGGGTTCGTGCTCCCGCGCGGTGGCCAGCCGCAGCCGCTCCAGGGCGCGCAGCGCGCCTGCGGTCCCCGCGGCCCCGCCCGACAGGTCGTCGTAGGCGTTGACGGTGCGGACGATACGGGCCGTGACCGGCTGGTCCCGGTACGGATCGGCCTGCCGCTCGACGATCACCGCCACCTCCGGGGGAACCCCGGTCTGCCGGACAACGGCGCCGCCCAGCAGGGCGATCCGGCGCTGCTCGGCGGGCGGCAGCGGCGCCGTCGCCCCGGCCGGCACCGGGTCCAGCAGCGACAGCTGGCCGATGTCGTGCATCAGGGCGGCGTGTTCCAGCACGTCCAAGTCCGGCTCGCTCAAGCCCAGTTCGCGCCCCACCGCGCGGCTGAGCGCGGCCACCCGGCGGGCGTGGCCGTGCGGGGTGTAGCCGGCGATCTCGGTGGACCGGGCCAGCGAGGCGATGGTCTGGCGGTAGGTGGCGCGGACGGCCGCGAACCGGCGAAGGGCGAACTGGGTCAGCAGCAGCGGCAGACAGAACACCGGCAGCGCCCACAGCCCGGCGACCGCCGTGGCCAGCGAGATCACCACCCCGGTGGCGCAGATCGCGGTGCCGGTGCCGAGCAGCGCCCGCAACTCGTCGCGCAGCAGCGGCCCGTAGGGCCAGCCCGTACGGGCCCGGGCGAGCGCCGCCGCCAGTACCGCGTCGCACAGCGCGGTCAACGCCAGCAGCCCGACCAGCAGCAGCGGGCGGAGGGGCCCGGACGCCGCCCAGCCGCCCAACGCCCCGGTGGTGTGCAGGGGGTGGAAGCAGGTGGCGGCGAAGCCGACGGTCAGCACCCCGCGCGCGAGCGGGTCGAGCGCCGGCCCCCGGCCGCGCGCGAGCCGCGGGACGAGCCCCACCAGGCCGGCCGCCAGGACGACGGCCACGGTCTGCGGGACGCCGTGGGCCGTGGGCGCTCCGCCGGCCTCGCCGAGCAGCGCGTACGCGAGCGCACCGGCCGCACCGAGCGGTGCGGCCTCCCGCTCCCCCGGCTCCGGCCGGTGCCCGCCCGCCGGCGCCGGACCCCACCCGACCAGCTCACCGACCGCGATCAGCACGCCGAAGGCCAGCGCGACCCCCGGCCGGTCCAGCCCGTCCCACAGGGTCCGGCCGAGCGACCAGCAGGCCAGGGCCGCGGCAGGGGCGTAGACGGCGGCGACGACGGCGCTGCCGGGGACGGCCGGCCGGCGGGGGCGCGGGGGCCGGGCGGTGCGGTCGCGTCGACCGCCCCGAGCGCCGGGGCGGAGGGTGCCGGCGGGCTCCTCGGGGGCGGTCATCGCACACCGCCCTGCCGGGGCCCCGCGGCCCGCTCCGGGCGTGCGGTCGCCGCGACCCCACCGCCCGGCCCACCGGCCCGTTCCGGCGCCGGCCCGGGCGCCACCGCAGCGGGCACGGTGCGGCCGTCCGGCCCGTCCGGCCCCTCAGGCGTGACGTTTCCTCTACCGCCCCGCGCCGAAGGCGGCTCCCCGTCCGCCGCCGTCACCAGGTCCGGGTGCCAGCCGTAGCGGTCGAGCGACGCGGCCAGCGCCCGGACCATTCGCGGGTCGAACTGCGTGCCGGCGCACTTGCGCAGCTCCGCGACCGCCACCGGCACCGGGCGGGCCCGGCTGTAGGAGCGGGTCGAGGTCATCGCGTCGAAGGCGTCGGCGACCGCCACCACCCGGGCGAACTCCGGGATCTGATGCCCCTTCAGGCCGTAGGGGTAGCCCCGGCCGTCCAGCCGCTCGTGGTGGTGCAGGATGGCCGACCGCGCCTCCCCCAGGAATCCGATGCCCCGCACGATCTCGTGCCCGTACTCCGGATGCAGCTCGATGACCCGGCGCTCCTCCGGGGTCAGCGGCCCGTCCTTGCGCAACAGCCGGGTCGGGACGCCGAGTTTGCCGACGTCGTGCAGGATGCCGGCGAACCGGAGCACCTCCATCCGGTCCTCCGCCATGCCCAGCTCCCGGGCGATCATCACCGAGGCGCGGCCGACCCGCTCGCTGTGCCCGCGGGTGTAGCGGTCCTTGATGTCCACGGCCTGGACCAGGGCGCGGATGGTGGCCTGATGGGCGGCGCGCTCGCGGTGGTAGCGGTCGAAGACCCAGCAGGACAGGTGCATCGGCAGCAGCACCAGCAGCGCCGCCGGCGGCCCGTAGGAGCTGCACCACAGCACGGCCATCATCAGCCCGGCCAGGCCGTGCACCAGGTGCGGGCCCAGCGAGCGGGCCAGCAGCCCGCGCCAGGCGGTGCGTACGGGGTGGCGCTCGGCGGTGACCAGCACCCCGCCCTCCAGCGCGGCCGGCACCGCGCAGAAGGCCACCGCGGCGGCCGCGGCGGGCAGCAGCAGGTCGGGGAACCGCGGTGCGGACAGCGAGTGGTGGCCGATGGCCCGGAAGACCTCGGCGGCCGCACAGCAGGCCAGGGCCACCGCGGCGGCGTGCCAGATGCGGCGGGCGGCGGCCGAACGGGCGGCGGCCGGTGCGAGCAGCGCTCCGGGGACGGCGGTCAGCGCGGCCAGCGGCGGCGGCAGCAGGAAGGCCCCGGCGAGCAGGACGGGAGCGGCCCAGCCGGGACCCGCGTACGACGGCGTCCCGGACGGCGCCCGGCCGTCGGACAGCGGCCGGCGGCGGACCTGTTCGCACAGTGCGTAGAGGGTGGCCAGGGCCAGGGCGCCGGTCCAGGGGGCGCCGGCACCGAGCCGTAACGCGGGGGCGGTGCACAGCGTCGCGGCCAGCGCGACGCAGCCGATGTACCCTCGCGCGGCCGCCGGCAGTCCCCGCATCGCGCCCTCCTCAGCATGCCCACCGCTCTCCCCCGGCTCTCGGGGAGCGGGGAAACCCTCGCGGCCGCGGTGCGCTCGCGTCGCATCCGCGGTGCGCCGGGGTTCGGTGAGAATAGAGGGGCCGGGGCGCCAGAGAGGGCGCATCGGCGGATCGGGCGGCTCTGACCGGCCTGCCCTCACCCCTTCGGGTGATGTGCTGCCTTATTCGGCGCGCGTGGCCTTCGTCCGTGCATCGGCGGAGCCGGCCGCGTCGGACGGGCCGGCGGCCTCGCCCGCGCCGGCAGCCGCGTCCGCCTGCTCCCGCTGCGCCTGCTCGTGTCGGGCCTGTTCGAGCACGCTCACCTCGGGCACGGCCTCGCCGGCCCGGATCAGGTCGATCCGCCCCATGACCTTGGAGCGCAGATCGCTGGGGACGTCGTCATGGCCGCAGCAGCGCTTGACGAGCTTCTTGACGGCCTGCTCCAGGCCGTACTTCTCCAGGCACGGCGAGCATTCGTCGAGATGCACCTGGAACTCCGCGCACTCCCCGGCGGGCATCTCGCGGTCGAGATACTCGTAGAGGTGGTCAAGGACCTCTGAGCAGTCCTTCTCGTGCGGGTCTCCGCAGCTCATGATCCCGAGCCTTTCCGGTCGTGCGACTCCGACGTCCGCGCGGCCTGCGGGTCCGCGGCCGCCGCCCCCGCCGGGACCAGCCCGCGCTCACGGGCGTAATCCTCCAGCATGCCGCGCAGCTGGCGCCGGCCGCGGTGCAGCCGGGACATCACCGTGCCGATGGGTGTCCCCATGATGTCCGCGATCTCCTTGTACGCAAACCCCTCGACATCCGCGAGGTATACCGCGATGCGGAACTCCTCGGGGATCGCCTGGAGCGCGGCCTTCACGTCCGAATCCGGCAGGTGGTCGAGCGCCTGGGACTCGGCCGAGCGCAGGCCCGTCGACATATGCGACTCGGCGCGCGCCAGCTGCCAGTCCTCGATCTCGTCGGCGGCGCTGCGCTGGGGCTCGCGCTGCTTCTTGCGGTAGGAGTTGATGAAGGTGTTCGTGAGGATGCGGTACAGCCAGGCCTTGAGGTTGGTGCCCTCCCGGAACTGGTGGAAGGACGCATACGCCTTGGCGTAGGTCTCCTGCACCAGGTCCTCGGCGTCGGCCGGATTGCGCGTCATGCGCAGCGCGGCGGAGTACATCTGGTCCAGGAAGGTGAGCGCGTCCCGCTCGAAGCGCGCGTTTCGCTCGGTCGCGCTCTCCTGTCGGCGCGCGGAATGCTCCTCGGCCGTGCCGTCGGTCCCTGCGTCGGTACCGGTGACCGGACCCACCTCCTCCAACACCGTCACGGATCCGGAAGCGGACCCACTCGAATCGGAGAATAGACGACGATCCGGTGCCGCCGCCGCTCCAGCCAGGGCGGGCTGCGTCACCTGCATCTGCGACCACGGCAGGTCTGCGGCCGGGCGGGCCGGGCAAGCGATTCCCATGCGGCGGACTCCCATTCCTCATGCTTCGCCGGACGTACTCCACTACCTACGACACCCACAACAGCCGCGTACGCCGGGTCATTCCCGCTCCGGACACCGATCTTCGCCAGGAGTTGACAAACCGCGTTGCCCCTTCGGCAATGGAGGGGTGGACGACACAGCACGGGACGACACGAACGGCACGGACGGCGGCGCCTATGAACGGGTGCTCAGCGAGGTGGGCCCGCGGCTGCGGCGGCTGCGCCAGGAGCGCGGGGTGACGCTCGCCGCGCTGTCCGAGGTGACCGGCATCTCGGTGAGCACCCTCTCGCGCCTGGAGTCCGGCGGCCGTCGGGCCACCCTCGAACTGCTGCTGCCGCTCGCGCACGCGCACCAGGTACCGCTGGACGAGCTGGTGGGAGCGCCGGAGGTCGGCGATCCGCGGGTCCGCGCGGTGCCGGTGCGGCGCGGGGACCGCACGGTGGTGCCGCTGACCCGCCAGCCGGGCGCCCTGCAGGCGTTCAAGCTGGTCATCGACCCGGGCGGCGGGCCACCCGAGCAGCGTACGCACGAGGGGTACGAGTGGTTCTACGTGCTGTCCGGGCGGCTGCGGCTGCTGCTCGCCGACCGCGACGTGGAGCTGCGGGCCGGCGAGGCCGCCGAGTTCGACACCCGGCTGCCGCACTGGTTCGGCCCCGCGGGCGACGAGCCGGTGGAGCTGCTGAGCCTGTTCGGCAGGCAGGGCGAGCGGATGCACGTACGGGCCCGGCCGCGCGGGCAGGGGTGAGCGGCGGCCGGGCCGGCGGTGAGGTCAGCCGAACATCCCGTCGAGCCAGGCCGCCACGGCCTCCGTGAGCACCGCCATCGACTCCGCCTCGTCGACGCCCGCCTTCTTCGGCACCGCGAAGCCGTGGTCGCCGTGCGCGACCTCGGTGATCCGCGTCCCCGGCGGGAACTCCGCCGGTCGGCCGAACGGGTCGCGGCCGCCCTGGACGACCAGGGTCGGCACCCCGGCGCCGGTCAGCTCGTCCGCCCGGGACTTCTCCGGCCGCCCCGGAGGGTGCAGCGGGAAGCTGAGCGCCAGTACCGCCTCGGCGCCCAGCTCCCGCGCCGTACGGCAGGCCACCCGGGCACCCGCGCTCCGGCCGCCGGCGACCACCGGCAGGCCCGGCTTCTCCAGCGCCGGCCACAGCGCGGTCCACCCGGCGTCCAGGGTCTTCGGCGCGGGCGCCACCTTCTTGCCGGCCACCCGCCACGGCTGCTCGACCAGCGCCACGGTGTAGCCGCGGGCCGGCAGCGCGGCCGCCAGGGCCCGCAGATCGCGTGCCTCGATGCCGCCGCCGGCGCCGTGGCTCAGGGCCACCACGGCCCGGGCCGGCGTCGCCTCGCGGTGCCAGGTGATCCGGGCGTCGCCCGCCGGTGTCGCGACCGTCTCGGTCTCCATCGCCCCTGTACTCATACGCCCCATCCTGCCCGCGCCGGCGCGCGAAGGGACACCGCAGCACGCCGGCGCCCGCGGCGGGCCGCTGTCAGAACAGGGTGCCGACCTCCGGCCCGTCGAGCTCGGTGAGCAGCTCGGGCCCGTTGTTGCGGACGTTGCTGACCTCGGTGGGGACGGGGTAGGCCCGCATCAGGCCGGGCGGCGGGGGCGCGAGCAGCCCGCGCAGCTCGTCGGGGTCCGTACGGGCCGGGTCGAGCCAGGCGTCCCAGCGGTCCGGGGGCAGCACCAGCGGCATCCGGGGGTGGATCTCGGCCAGCGACCGCGGCCCCTCGCCGCCGCCCGCCCCGGCCAGCGCCGTGGACTCGGCCTCGGTGGTGACGACCGTGCAGGTCACCCACCAGGCCAGCGGGTGGTCGCCGGGCAGCGTCCGGTCCCGCCAGAACTCGTACAGTCCGGCCATCGCCATCACCGAGCCGTCCGCGGGGGTGACGAAGTACGGCTGCTTACGGGGCCGCTTCTTCCTGCCCTGCTCCTCCAGCTGCCGCTCGGCGGCGTCGGTGACCCACTCGAAGTAGCCGTCGCCGGGGAGCAGGCAGCGGCGGGTGGCGAACGCCTGCCGGAAGGACGGCTTCTCGTGCACCGTCTCGGCCCGCGCGTTGATCATCCGCGCGGCGCCCTCGGGTGACTTCGACCACGACGGGACCAGGCCCCATTTCAGCGTCCGCAGCTGGCGCACCGGGCCCGGCGGGAACGCGGCGGCCGCCTCGCCCTTGAGGGGACGCTCCAGCACCACGTGCACCGGATCCGTCGGAGCCACGTTCCAACTGGGCGCCAGGGTCTCCTTCGGCTCCCACTGCCGCACACCGAAGAGCCCCGCCACGTCCTCGGCCCGTCGGCTCGCTGCATACCTACCGCACATGCGTGCCACACTGCCATGCCACACGAAGGGGAGACATGGACACCGACCACCTCACCGACATATGGAGCCGCGTCTTCGGGACCCAGCCCGCTCCTTCGCTCTGGCTGGTGATCGTCACCGCGGTGCTCGCGCTGGGCGTCGTCGTCCCGAGGACCGCCTGGCGGCTGTCGCGCAACGCCGTCACCATCGCCCACGAGGGCGGGCACGGGCTGATCGCGCTGGTCACCGGCCGCCGCCTGGACGGCATCCGGCTGCACTCGGACACCTCGGGTCTGACCGTTTCGCGGGGCAAGCCGACCGGCCTCGGCATGGTGCTGACCGCGGCGGCCGGGTATACCGCGCCGTCCCTGCTGGGCCTTGCGGGCGCCGCGCTGCTCGCCGCGGGGCACATCACGGCACTGCTGTGGGGCGCGACCCTCCTGCTGCTGGCGATGCTGGTCATGATCCGCAATGCCTACGGCGTGCTCACGGTCGTCCTGGCCGGCGCCGCGTTCGTGCTGGTGTCCTGGCTGACGACGGCCGACGTGCAGGCGGCGTTCGCGTATGCGGTGGTGTGGTTCCTGCTGCTGGGCGGGGTGCGGCCGCCCTTCGAGCTGCAGGGCAAGCGGCGCCGGGGCGGAGCCGCGGACTCCGATCCGGACCAGCTGGCGCGGCTGACGAACGTCCCGGCGGCCCTCTGGCTCGGCCTGTTCCACGTGGTGACGCTGTGCTCCCTGATCGGCGGCGGGCGCTGGCTGCTCGGCCTCTGACGCCGCCGGCGGCCGCCCTGCCCGTACCACCGCGCCCGGTGGGGCCGCCGGTTGTGCGCGCCCGGCACGCGTGCTCACTACCAGTGCCGTGTTTCGGTGAGGTTGCGCCACTTTTGATCAAGATCGGCACCCTTGCCCAGCCATTAAAGTAAGGGCATGACCGAGAGCCCCGCACACCCCGCCCTGTGGCCCGCCCCCCTCGCCGCGGGGGCCGTCGATGCAACCGTCACGGTGCCCGGCTCCAAATCGGTCACCAACCGCGGCCTGGTGCTGGCCGCCCTCTCCTCCGAGCCCGGCTGGCTGCGCCGCCCGCTGCGCTCCCGCGACACGCTGCTGATGGCCGAGGCGCTGCGCACGCTGGGCGTCGGCATCGAGGAGACCGCGTCCTCCAGCTCCGCCGGCGCGGCGGGGCGGCCCGGCGGCGGTGAGGCCTGGCGGATCATCCCGGCGGGGCTGCACGGCCCGGCCACCATCGACGTCGGCAACGCCGGCACGGTCATGCGCTTCCTGCCGCCGGTCGCCGCCCTCGCCGACGGCCCGATCCGCTTCGACGGCGACCCGCGCTCCTACGAGCGCCCGCTCGGCGGCGTCATCGACGCGCTGCGCGCCCTGGGCGCCCGGATCGACGACGACCACCGCGGCGCGCTCCCGATGACCGTCTTCGGCGGCGGCGCCCTGGACGGCGGCCCGGTCGAGATCGACGCCTCCTCTTCCTCCCAGTTCGTCAGCGCCCTGCTGCTGTCCGCGCCGCGCTTCAACCAGGGCGTCGAGGTCCGGCACGTCGGCGCGGCGCTGCCGTCGATGCCGCACATCCGGATGACCGTCGACATGCTGCGCAGCGTCGGCGCGCAGGTGGACACCCCCGAGGCCGGCGGCGAGCCGAACGTCTGGCGGGTCACGCCGGGCGCGCTGCTCGGCCGCGACCTGGTCGTCGAGCCGGACCTGTCCAACGCCCAGCCGTTCCTGGCCGCGGCGCTGGTCACCGGCGGCCGGGTCACCATTCCGGACTGGCCCGAGCACACCACCCAGCCCGGTGACGCGCTGCGCGAGATCTTCACCACCATGGGCGGCTCCTGCGAGCTGACCGAGCACGGCCTGACCTTCACCGGCAGCGGCCGGATCCACGGCATCGACGTCGACCTGAGCGAGGTCGGCGAGCTGACCCCGGGCATCGCCGCGGTCGCCGCGCTGGCCGACTCCCCGTCCACGCTGCGCGGGGTGGCGCACCTCCGGCTGCACGAGACCGACCGGCTGGCCGCGCTCACCAAGGAGCTCAACGAACTCGGCGGCGACGTCACCGAGACCGCGGACGGGCTGCACATCCGGCCGCGCCCGCTGCACGGCGGGATCTTCCACACCTACGAGGACCACCGCCTGGCCACCGCCGCCGCGGTGATCGGACTCGCGGTCGAGGGGGTGGAGGTGGAGAACGTCGCCACCACCGCCAAGACCCTGCCGGACTTCCCCGCGCTGTGGCGGGACATGCTCGACCCGGCGGCCGTCCCCGCCCGGAGAGCCTGAGGGGTACCGCCGCCATGCGCCGCTACGGCAAGAACCCCGACGAGGACGACATCCGCGTCCGTCCCAACCCCAAGGGCAACCGCCCCCGCACCAACATCCGCCCCAAGCACGAGGACGCCGGCGCGGGCCTGGTCCTGACCGTCGACCGCGGCCGGCTGACCTGCCTCATCGAGGGCCGTACGGTCACCGCGATGAAGGCCCGCGAACTGGGCCGCAAGAGCGCGGTGGTCGGCGACCGGGTCGCCGTCGTCGGCGATCTGAGCGGCACCAAGGACACCCTCGCCCGGATCGTCCGGGTCGAGCCGCGCACCTCGACGCTGCGCCGTACGGCCGATGACGACGACCCCTACGAGCGGGTCGTGGTCGCCAACGCCGACCAGCTCGCGATCGTCACCGCGCTCGCCGACCCCGAGCCGCGCCCCCGGCTCATCGACCGCTGCCTGGTCGCCGCCTACGACGCGGGCCTGGACCCGCTGCTGGTGCTGACCAAGTCCGATCTGGCCTCCGCGGACACCCTGTTGGAGTCCTACGGCGCGCTCGGTGTCCCCTACGTCGTCACCAACCGCGACGAGCTGGCCGACGGCAGCGCCGCCGAGCGGGTCAGGGCCGAGCTGACGGGCCATATGACCGCGTTCGTCGGGCACTCCGGTGTCGGCAAGACGACCCTGGTCAACGCCCTGGTCCCGGAGCGCCGTCGGGCCACCGGCCATGTCAACGCGGTCACCGGCCGCGGCCGGCACACCACCACCTCCGCGCTGGCCCTGCCGCTGCCCGGCGACTCGGGCTGGGTCATCGACACCCCGGGGGTGCGCTCCTTCGGGCTGGCGCACATCGACCCGTCCCGGGTCATCCACGCCTTCCCCGACCTGGAGCCGGGCACCGCCGACTGCCCGCGCGCCTGCAGCCATGACGAGAAGGACTGCGCGCTGGACGCCTGGGTCGGCGACGGTCACGCCGAACCGGCCCGCCTCTATTCGCTGCGCCGTCTGCTGGCCACCCGCGAGCGACGCGAGGGCGACTGACCGCCGGCGCTTCTCCTGCCGCCCGCCCTGGGTGAAGGCATAATCACACAAGGTCGGCGAACTGGTGACGGGGCCCTGGCCACCCGGACGGGGCCCGGACGAGTGCGGGTGACGCCCTGCCGCTACTCATCCGGCTGACGGAGGCAATGGGTCATGGCGTGGCTGCTGGTGGTGGTGGCGGGGATCCTGGAGACCGGCTTCGCGGTCTGCCTGAAGCTCTCGCACGGCTTCACCCGTCTGTACCCGACCATCGCCTTCGCCGTCTTCGCGCTGGGCAGCTTCGGCCTGCTGACGCTGGCCCTGCGCAAGCTGGACGTCGGCCCGGCGTACGCGGTGTGGACCGGCATCGGCGCGGCGGGCACCGCGATCTACGGCATGGTCTTCCTCGGCGACCTGGTCTCCACGCTGAAGATCGTCTCCATCACGATGGTCATCGTGGGCGTGATCGGGCTGCAGTTGTCGGGGTCCGCGCACTGAGGTCCGGGCACTGAGGTCCGGGCACTGAGGTCCGGGCACTGAGGTCCGGGCCGGCGCCACCGGCGCACCGGGCGTCGCCCGCCGGCCGCCGCACGCCCGTCACCGCAGTGACGCTCCGTCAGTGCCGGGCGCCCGACTCCGCGCCGTCCGGCAGCCGCGCGAACGCCCCCCGTACGAGCCGCGACACCGCCTCCGTCTCCGCCTCCCGCCGCGTCCGCCGCGCCGGCAGGCGTCCCGACGCCGGCCCCGCCCCCGCCCCCGCCGCCGGGGCGACCACACAGGACAGCGTCAGCCGCGCCGCGGTCTCGCAGGCGGCGCCCAGGGCGGCCCGCTCCTCCTCGGGCCAGCCCGGCTCCAGCACCGCGACGGCCTGATCGCGGAGCCGGCCGACGAGCTCGGCGGGCTCGGGCAGCGGCCCCTCGGCGGACGGCGCCCTGCGCTGCGCGGGGACGCCCGGCCGGGCGCTCCCGGCCGGCGCCGGGTCCGCCGCCGGAGCCGGCAGCCGGTCTCCCCAACAGCCGGTCAGCGCGGCCTTGACCAGGGGGTTGACGCGCGCGGTGCGCAGCGTCCAGGTGGCCACGGCCGCCATCCGGGCCGCCGCGTCGGCCCGCGTCCCGGCGTCCGGGGTGCCGCCGCGGGCCAGCGCCCGGGCGACCCCGGCGAGGTAGCCGTCGGTCTCCCGGCGCACCAGGGCGCGGGCGAGGCCCTCCTTGCTGCCGAACTCGTTGTAGAGCGTCTGCCGGGAGACCCCGGCCGCGGCGGCGACATCGACCATCCGTACGGCCGTCCAGGCCCGGGCCAGCAATGCCGTATAGGCGGCATCCAGCAGGGATTCACGCGCTGCGGACATCCATCGCCTCCCCGGCCGCCGGCCCAGGTGGCCGGTTTTCGCACAGAATTGACGTGGCATCAGGGGCTGTCAAGGGGCGTGACAGCCCCATCGCCCCGCGCCCCCGCGCCCGTCGCGCTCCGGCGCCGCCCCCCGGCCGGAGCACACCACACGCCGGGCGGACCGTGGCCGTGTGGCTCCGGCGTATACCAATGGATACTGTTCGCACATGCCCGACTATCACGATGATCTTCGCCTCGGCCATGTACTCGCCGACGCCGCGGACGCCGCCACCATGGAGCGCTTCAAGGCGCTCGACCTCAATGTCGAGACCAAACCGGACATGACGCCGGTGAGCGAGGCGGACAAGGGCGCCGAGGAGCTGATCCGCAGCCAGCTCCAGCGGGCCCGGCCGCGGGACGCGGTGCTCGGCGAGGAGTTCGGCAGCGAGGGCGCGGGGCCGCGCCGCTGGATCATCGACCCGATCGACGGCACGAAGAACTACGTCCGCGGGGTGCCGGTCTGGGCGACGCTGATCGCGCTGATGGAGCGCGGCGAGGGCGGCGACCGCCCGGTGGTCGGCATCGTCTCCGCGCCGGCGCTCAACCGCCGCTGGTGGGCCGCGGAGGGCCTGGGGGCCTTCACCGGCCGCAGCCTGACCTCCGCGACCCGGCTGCAGGTGTCCAAGGTCGGCCGCATCCAGGACGCGTCGTTCGCGTACTCCTCGCTCACCGGCTGGGAGGAGCGCGGCAACCTCGCGGGCTTCCTCGACCTGAGCCGGGACTGCTGGCGCACCCGGGCCTACGGCGACTTCTGGCCGTACATGATGGTCGCCGAGGGCTCGGTGGACATCTGCGCGGAGCCGGAGCTCTCGCTGTGGGACATGGCGGCCTGCGCGGTGGTGGTCAAGGAGGCGGGCGGTCAGTTCTCCGGTCTGGACGGCAAGCCCGGTCCGCACAGCGGCAACGCGGCGGCCTCCAACGGCCTGCTGCACGAGGATCTGCTGAGCTACCTCGGCGACGACAAGCGCTGACCTGCGCCAACGCGGTTGAGGGGGCGGGGAATCGGACTGGCGTCCAACACCCGCCCCTTGTTGCATCGACGACGGCATGTGAACATGAGAATCCCCCACTTTGTGAACTTGTGAATTCCTTCGCAAGCACATTCACCAAGGAGGTGGCTCCGCTCCATGCCCATGTACGTCAAAGACGCCATGAGCACGGTGGTCCTCACCATCGGGCCCGCTCACACCCTCCGCCAGGCGGCGCAGCTGATGGCGGCCCGCCGCATCGGCTCGGCCGTGGTCCTCGACAACGACAACAGCGGCATCGGCATCCTCACCGAGCGCGACATCCTCAACTCGCTGGGCGCGGGCGAGAACCCCGACCGGGAGACCGCCCAGACCCACACCACCCCCGACGTGGTCTTCGCCGCCCCGGACTGGACCCTGGACGACGCCGCGGACGCCATGGTGCGCGGCGGCTTCCGCCATCTGATCGTGCTGGACGGACATGAGCCGGTCGGCGTCGTGTCCGTGCGCGACATCATCCGCTGCTGGTCACCCGCCGCCGCACGAGCGGGTGCCGTACCGGCCTGACACCAGGGCCGGATACGCGAAGAGGCCGGAGCCCATCGGCATCCGGCCTCTTCGGTTGTTACGGCAAGCGGCACCCGGGCAACCCCCACGGCGAGCCACCGCATCCGCGAGAGCGGTGGCAGCCCGGCCGCACAGGGCCCATGTCAGCCGCGCAGGGCCTGGACCGCGGCTTCCAGCCGCTTGCCGTAGTCCGCGTCCGCCTTGCGGAAGTTCTCGATCGCCCGCTGGGCGATGTCGTCGCGGGAGACCTGGGCGATGAAGCCCGCCAGGTTGCCGATCAGGCGCTCCTTCTCGTCCTCCGACATCAGGCGGTAGAGGTTGCCGGCCTGGACGAAGTCGTCGTCCTCGGCGTGCGAGGGCGCGGCCTGCTCACCCGTGGCGCCGGTGACGGACGCCGGCTGCCACAGCGGCCGACCGGTCTCGACCGGACCGCCGAAGCTGTTGGGCTCGTAGTTCTTCTGGCCCGCGTGGCGGCCGTCGTAGAGCAGCCCGTCCCGGCCGTGGGTGCGCGCCTCGGTGGCGTGCGGGCGGTTGACCGGCAGGTGGTCGGCGTTGATGCCGACGCGGTAGCGGTGCGCGTCGCCGTACGCGAAGAGACGGCCCTGCAGCATCTTGTCGGGGGACGGGCCGATACCCGGCACGAAGTGGTGCGGGGAGAAGATCGACTGCTCGACCTCGGCGAAGATGTTCTGCGGGTTGCGGTTGAGCTCCAGCTTGCCGATCTCGATCGGCGGGTAGTCCTCGTGCGGCCAGACCTTGGTCAGGTCGAACGGGTTGAAGCGGTAGTTCGCCGCGTCGGCCGCGGGCATGATCTGCACCTGCACGGTCCAGGTCGGGAAGTCGCCCCGCTCGATGGCCGTGCGCAGGTCACGCTGGTGGCTGTCCGGGTCCTCGCCGGCGAGCTTGTTGGCCTCGTCCTGGGTGAGGCTCTTGATGCCCTGGTCGGTCTTGAAGTGGTACTTGACCCAGAAGACCTCGCCCGCCTCGTTGTTCCACTGGAAGGTGTGCGAGCCGTAGCCGTTCATGTGGCGGTACGAAGCCGGGATGCCGCGGTCACCGAACAGCCAGGTCACCTGGTGGGTGGACTCGGGCGACAGACCCCAGAAGTCCCAGACGTTGTCCGCCTCCTGCGAGCCGGTGTACGGGTCGCGCTTCTGGGTGTGGATGAAGTCCGGGAACTTGATGGCGTCCTTGATGAAGAACACCGGGGTGTTGTTGCCGACGAGGTCGTAGTTGCCCTCCTCGGTGTAGAACTTCAGCGCGAAGCCGCGCGGGTCACGCACCGCGTCGGCGGCACCGAGGTTGCCCGCGACCGTGGAGAAGCGCAGGAAGGTCTCGGTCTGCTTGCCGACCTCGGAGAGGAACTTGGCGCGGGTGTACTTGGTCACGTCCGCGGTCACCGTGAACGTGCCGTACGCACCGGCGCCACGGGCGTGCACTATGCGCTCCGGTATGCGCTCGCGGTTGAAGTGCGCCAGCTTCTCGATCAGGAGCTGGTCCTGGATGAGGCCGGGTCCGCCGATGCCGGCCGTCTCGCTGTTCTGGTTGTCCGCGACCGGAGCCCCGGTCTCCGTGGTCAGCGGTCCGGTGCTGCTCTCTACCGACACGTGCGCCTCCTGAAGTCTTCTACACCTGCCCTTGGCTTGCGCCGAACCCGATCCTACATTGGACAATGTCTAAGTCAAGAAGCATACGAAAGTCGTACGCAATCCGGTGATGGACCGGCCACTGCTACCCTGGCTCTATCTGACTGATAGGTGATTGGCATGAGTGACCTGCTGGAACGGCTCCGGGGACGCGGCTGGCGGCTGACCGCGCAGCGACGCGTCGTCGCCGAGGTCCTCGACGGGGACCACGTCCACTACACCGCCGACGAAGTGCACGCGCTGGCATCCGAACGACTCCCGGAGATCTCCCGCGCCACCGTCTACAACACCCTGGGCGAGCTGGTCTCGCTCGGCGAGGTGATCGAGGTGAGCACGGACGGCCGGGCCAAGCGCTACGACCCCAACGCCCATCACGACCACCAGCACCTCGTCTGCTCGCGGTGCGGCACGATCCGCGATGTGCACGTCCAGGGCGACCCGCTGTCCGCCCTCCCCGAGCCGGAGCGCTACGGCTTCCAGGTCTCCGAGGTCACGGTGACCTACCGGGGCATCTGCCCGCACTGCAGCGGCACGCACTGACGCACGGCGAGCCCGCCCCCGTTCCGGCGGGCCACGCCGCACTCCGACCCGAGAGCCCGCGCCCCTCCGGCCGCGGGCCCTTCCGTGCGCCCCGCGCCATAACGGCCCGCAGACACGACGAAGGCCCGGATTCCATGGAATCCGGGCCTTGGCCTGTGAGTAGCGGGGACAGGATTTGAACCTGCGACCTCTGGGTTATGAGCCCAGCGAGCTACCGAGCTGCTCCACCCCGCGTCGTTGTGGGTTTACTCTAACCCCAGCGCGACGACCAGCGCAAATCCCTTTCCCAGCGCCCGGGAGCCGGCCCGCGAACCCGGGGCTTCCGGGCTCCCCACAGGCCGGCAGGGCGGGCCTTCCGAACCGTCCGGTCCGGCCCCCGCCCCGGAAGGCCCGCCCTACGCGCTGAGCTCGTCCTGGAGCGCGGCTCGCAGCCGCGCCGCGCGCTCCGCCACCTCCGGCGGCCCCAGCTCGACGGCGCGCGCACACCAGGCCTGCGCCTCCGCGAGCGCGCCGCGCCGGGCGGCGATCAGCGCCAGCCGCAGGGCGGCCCGGCCGTGCCCGCCCTCGGCGGCCCGCTGCCACCACAGGGCCGCCTCGGGGAGGCTGCCCTCGCGGGCCAGCAGCAGCCCGAGGTTGAAGGCGCCGTTGCGGCTGCCGGACTCGGCTGCCGTGCGGTACCAGTCCGCGGCCTCGGCGAGCTCGCCCCGAGCCGCCGCGAACATGCCAACCCGGACCTGGGCACGGCGATGGCCCTGCCGGGCGGCCCGCTCGTACCACTGCATGCTCTCGTCGTCCGCCGCCCGCTCACCGTCGGCCAGCCCCTCACCCGCCGCCGCGGCCCTGCGGTCCAGCAGGTCCGCGAGCCGGAAGGCCGCCTCGGCGCTGCCGCCGCCGGCCGCACAGCGCAGATTGCGCTCCGCGCGCTGGAGCTCGCCGTCCCGCAGCTGCACGATGGCCACCTGCAGCGCCGCCTCGGTGTGCCCGGCCGCGGCCGCCCGCTCGTACCAGGTGTGCGCCATCCGCTCCTCGCCGCGCCCGGCGAAGAGAATGCCGAGGTTGAACGCGGCATCCACGCTGCCCGCCTCGGCCGCCTTGGAGAACCACGGCTCGGCACCCGAGGCGTCGCCGCGCTGCAGCAGCAGGATGGCCAGCGCGTTGGCGGCCTCGCGGTGCCCGGCGTAGGCGGCGCGGCGGTACCACTGCTCGCCGCGCCCGGCCCGGCCCTGCCGGGCGCACAGCAGCCCGATGTTGTAGGCCCCGTTGACGTCCCCGGCGTCCAGCGCGACGCGGTACCAGCGCTCGGCGCTCTGCAGCTCGCCGCGTTCGGCGTGCAGTGCGCCCAGCGCGTTGGCGGCGTTGCCGTCGCCGTCCTGGGCGGCGCGCCGCCACCACTCCGCGGCGCTCTCCTCGTCGCCGGCGTCACGCAGCAGGTAGCCCAGCGCACAGGCCGCGCGCGCCTCACCGTCCTTGGCGGCGGACAGGTACCAGCGGCCCGCCTCCTGGACGTCGCCGCGGTCCTCCAGGAGCGCGCCCAGCTGCAGCGCCGCCCTGCGGTGGCCGCGCGCGGCGGCCTGGCGGTACCACTGCTCGGCCTCCTCCTGCTGGTTCAGCTCGCCGTACGCGGTGGCCGCCCGGCGGTCCGCGTCGCGGCCGTCCTCGATCAGCCGGGCGAGGCGGTAGGCGGCCTCGCGGTGGCCGCGCTCGGCGGCGGCCCGGAACCAGCGCTCGGCGCCGCTGTCGCCGCGGTGCTCCAGCAGGTCGGCGAGGGCGTACGCACCCAGGCAGTGGCCCGACTCGGCGGACTGGCGCAGCCAGTACTCGGCGGCCGGCTCGTCGCCGCGCTCGCGGTAGTGCCGGCCCAGGGCGTGCGCGGCGGCGGCGGATCCGGCGACGGCGGCGATCCGCCACCAGCCCGCCGCCTCGTCCCCGTAGCCGCGCTGGTGCAGCAGAACGCCGAGGTTGTTGGCCGCGGCGCGGTCCCCGGCGGCGGCCGCGGAGCGCAGATGCGGCTCGGCGCCGTCGAGGTCACCGCGGCGCAGCAGCATCGCGCCGAGGGCGCTCATCGCGGCGGTGTCGCCCGCCTCGGCCGCCCGGCGGCGGCCGGTCTCGGTCACGGCATCGGACGCTTCGGCGGCCTCCGCGGCCTCCATCGCGTCCATCTGCAGCTCGGATTCGCGCCCGTCGTCGGGCGCATGCACAAACCGGTCCGTCTCCAACAACCTTGCCTTGTCCCCCATAAGACCCATCGTCGCATCACCTGTAACCCGCGTACACCTGGTATACCGCAGCCAGTGAGGTCACTTCAGCGGTTTGTCGACTTCCCGACACGACGACTTGTCAAACTCAAGCACACAGGTTCCCTACATAGGCCGCGCGACCCGGCCTTCCTCAGGATCGACCCGAACGCATGACGAAGGCCCGGATCCGTTCGGATCCAGGCCTTCGGCTTTCCGTAGCGGGGACAGGATTTGAACCTGCGACCTCTGGGTTATGAGCCCAGCGAGCTACCGAGCTGCTCCACCCCGCGTCGTTGTGCCATCAATCTATCACGGCAGAGGACCGGCCCTGGCAGTGGCCAGCCCCGCGGCCTCCGGTTGCGCACCGGCGGCCGCGGGGCCCGGGGATCACCGAGGCGGCTCAGCCGCCCGACTTGCCGCCCTTCTCGGACGCCTTCGCGGCCCGGTCCAGCGCGGCCTTGAGCTTCTTCTGGGCCTCGCCGTAAGCGCCCCAGTCGCCCGCCACGCGCGCCTTCTCGCCTTCCTCATAGGCCTTCTGCGCGTCGGACAGGGCCTGCTGCACCGTCTGGTTCGACGGCGGCTGCTGGCCGGTGTCACCGCCGCCCGGCGGCTTCTCCGTACCCGAACTGGGCGCCTTCTTCCCGAAGACCACGTCCAGCGCGTCCTTCAGGGAGTCCTCCAGGACCGGCTTGTTGTCGCCGTAGCTCACCAACACCTTCTTCAGCAGGGGGTAGTTGGTGTTGGCACCGCGCAGGTACACCGGTTCGACGTAGAGCAGTCCGCCGTCCAGTGGCACGGTCAGCAGATTGCCGTACTCGATCTCCGAATCGCCGAACTTCTTGAGGATGTTGAGCTCATTGGCGATGACCGGATCGGAGTTGAACTTCGACTGCACCAGCTGCGGACCGGGGACCGGGGTCTGCGCGGGCAGTTTCAGCAGCCTGATCTTGCCGTAGTCGCCGCTGGTCGCATTGGCGTCGACGGCCATGAAGGCGCCGAGGTTGTCCTTCTTGTTCGGCGTGAAGGTCGTCGTCAGCGAGAACGTCTGGTCCTTCTGGTCCGGCATCTTCATGCTCAGGTAGTACGGCGGTACCGCGTTGCCCGACTTGGTCGTCGGGTCGCTGGGGATCTGCCAGCGCTCGGAGCCGGTGTAGAAGGTCCCCGGGTCCGTCACGTGGTACGTGGTCAGCAGCTGGCGCTGCACCTTGAAGAGGTCCTGCGGGTAGCGCAGGTGCTCCTTGAGCGCCGGGCTTATGGCGCTCTTCTTCTCGACCGTGCCGGGGAAGGCGTTCATCCAGGTCTTGAGGACCGGGTCCTTCTCGTCCCACTGGTAGAGCTTGACCGAGCCGTCGTAGGCGTCGACCGTCGCCTTGACGGAGTTGCGGATGTAGTTGACCTGGTTCTGCTGGGCCACCACCGCCCGCTGCCCGTCGGTGAGCGAGTCGGCCGTGGTGTCCCCGAGCGTGGTGCGCGAGGCGTACGGATAGCCGTCGCTGGTGGTGTAGGCGTCCACGATCCACTTGATCCGGCCGTCGATGACCGCCGGATAGGCGTCGCCGTCGATGGTCAGCCAGGGGGCGACGGACTCGACGCGCTCCTTGGGCGTGCGGTTGTACAGGATCCGCGAGCCGTCGCCGATCGCGCCGGAGTAGAGGATCTGCGGCTCCCCGAAGGCCACCGCGTACGCGGCGCGGTTGATCGGGTTGGCGAGGTTGACCCCGCTGTCGCCCCGGTAGCTGTAGCTCTTCTCGCCGCTGTCGTCGGAGTAGTCCAGCTCCTTCTGCGGACCGCCGACGATGGAGTACTGCGTGGTCTTCTCGCCGTAGTACACCCGCTGCTCGTGCTTGGGCAGCTGCCCCTTGGAGGGCAGATCCGACTCGGTGTACTTCGGACCGCCGCCGTCGGCGGCCTCGGTGCCCTTCGCGGCGACCGCGCCATAGCCGTGGGTGTACTTGAAGTGGTCGTTGATCCAGTTGCGCTCGGGGATGCCGGCGATGTTCAGCTCGCGCAGACCGATGACGGTGTCCTGCTCGGCGCCGTCCTGGTCCTTGTACCGGTCGACGTCGAGGGTGGAGGGGAACTGGTAGTACGCCCGCACCTGCTGCTGTTGCTGGAAGGCCGGCGAGACCACGTTCGGGTCCAGCAGCCGCATGCTGGCGGTGGTGTCGGCGTCGTCCCGCAGCCGCTGGCTGTCCTCCTTGCCGGTGGGCTTGTAGTTGCCCTTGTACGGCGTGACCTCGGCGTCCTGGATGTCGTACGCGTCCCGGGTCGCCTTGATGTTCTGCTTGATGTACGGCGCTTCCTTGGCCTGCTCGTTCGGCTGGACCTGGAACTTCTGCACGATGGCCGGATACAGCCCGCCGATCAGGACCGCCGAGAGCACCATCAGACCGAAGCCGATCACCGGCAGCTGCCACGTGCGCCGCCAGAGCGTCGCGAAGAACAGCACCGCGCAGATCGCCGCGATGAAGAACAGGATGGTCTTCGCCGGGAGGTAGGCGTTGGCGTCCACATAGCGCAGGCCCGCCCAGTTCTCGGCCGACTTCAGGCCGCTGGACTTCACCGCGAGCCCGTACCGGTCGAGCCAGTACGCGATCGCCTTGAGCGAGACGAAGAGGCCCAGCAGCACCGACAGATGGCCGGTGGCCGCGGCCGTCGCCCGCGAACCGGGGCTGGTCAGCCGCAGTCCGCCGTAGAGGTAGTGCGTCAGCGCGGCGGCCACCAGGCACAGCACCGCGCAGGCGAAGCCGAAGCTCAGCAGAAAGCGGTACCAGGGCAGGTCGAACGCGTAGAAGGAGACGTCCATGCCGAACTGCGGGTCGGTCTTGCCGAACGGGACGCCGTTGACCCACTGGAGCCATGTGCGCCACTCACCGGAGGCGGAGGCGCCGGCGATCAGACCGACCACCGCCGTGATGGCGATCAGCGCCCACTTCTTGAAGGGCGCGATGCTCATCCGATAGCGGTCCAGGCTCTGCTGCTCCATGGACATCGCGCTCAGCGGCGGGCGCAGGCGGTGCGCCAGCCAGATGTTGAAGCCGACGGCCACGGCCATCAGGACACCGAAGACGACGAAGAGACCGATCTTGGTCGTCAGGGTGGTGGTGAAGACCGAGGAGTACTTGACCGAGCGATACCACAGCCAATCGGTCCAAAATCCCGCAAACATCACGAAGAGCATGGCCAGCACGGCCAGCACACCCAATGTCATGAGCAGGGTCCGGATCCGCCGCGATGGTCGGCCGACTCTGATCCGTGGCCCTGTCGGGCCTCCGCCGCGGTCCGGCATCTGGAAAGCCAAGGTGCGCACCTCGAAGTTCGCTGTCGTGTGGAGCAGGCCCGGCGATAGTAGGACCCACTGATGCAACTTACGAAGGCTTTACTCGGTTCCCGATTTCCGGGGTGGACAAGGCACGATGTTGAGCATGACCAACCTCCCCGTTGACGGCACCCCCCTCGCCGCCGACCCGCTGACCCGCGCGGTGCTCGAAATCGATGAGTACAGCGCCGGGCTCGGCTGGGATCAGCCCGCCCGACTGTTCGCCCTCGTCGACACCGCCAAGCTGCGTGCGCAGGAGCCCTCGCTCGCCGCCCAGCTCGGTATCGACGACTCCACCACCGCTTCCCTGACCCCCGTGGAACAGGACGAGATCCCGGCCGGCGTGCCGCTCGACGAGTTCCTCGGCACCATCGCCTGGCCGGACGCCGTCACCGGCTGCGCGCTGACCGTGGAGCGGCTGATGCTGCCGCCGTCCGCCGAGGACTCCGAGCCCGAGGGCATGGACGAGGCCCAGCTCGCCAAGTGGGTCGCCGAGCACCCGGACCGCCAGGAGGTCCGGATGACGGTGGCCGTACTGCGCGACGGCTCCCGCGAATCGGCGCTGCGCCTGCGGGAGAAGGACTCCACCGCCGAGGTTCTCACCGGCGCGGCGCTCGTACCGGGCCTCGCCGACGCGCTCGCCGCGACCTTCGAGGCCTGACACCACGACGGCACGTACCGACCCTGGGGCGTCTTCCCCGAGGAAGCCCTCCCTGGGGAAGTCCTCCCGGGGGAAGGCGTCCTAGGACACTCCCTAGGACCGGCCTGCCGGGCTGCAGCTCGGCAGGCCGGCGAGGTCGCCCTTGCGGATCTTCTCCAGCGCCTTGACGGCGTCGCCTATCGTGTCGACCTTGACCAGGCGCAGCCCGCGCGGGGTGTCCTTGGCGGCGGTGGCGCAGTTGTCCTTCGGCGTCAGGAAGAACTCCGCGCCCTTGTCGCGCGCACCGACGGTCTTCATCGAAATGCCGCCGATCGGGCCGACCTTGCCCTTGTCGTCGATCGTGCCCGTACCGGCCACGAACCTGCCGCCCGTCATGTTCCCGGGCGTGAGCTTGTCGACGATGCCGAGCGCGAACATCAGCCCGGCGCTCGGGCCACCGACGTCGGCCAGCTTGATGTCGATGGGGAACGGGAAGATGTGGTCCACGCTGGCCTGGATGCCCACGATGGCGCGGCCGTCGTCGGCCTTCTGGGTCGTGATCGAGATCTGCTCCGTGCCGGCCGCGGGCTTCTCGCCCCGCTTCTCGGCCGCGGCCGCCTCCTTGGCGGGGATGACCGTGAAGACGACCTTCTCGCCGGGCTTGTGCTGGGTGACGAGCTTGGCGACGTCGCCCGCCTGCTTGACGACCGTGCCGTCCACCGCCTTGATCACATCGCCCGCGTGCAGCCGCCCGTCGGCCGGCTTGTCCTTGACGACGGAGCCGACGACGGTCTGCGTGCCGACCGGCACGTGCAGCTGCTTGAGGGCGGCGGCCTTGGCGCTCTCCTGGGACTGGCTGAACTCCTCGGCGTTCTCCTGATCGGCCTGCTCGGCCGTCTGCCCCTCGGGGTAGAGCGTCTTGTGCGGCACCACGGCGCTGTCGTGGTCGAGCCAGCCGTAGAGCGCCTCGAAGAGGTTCATGGTGTAGTCGGGGCCGGTGACCCGGACCGTGGTCATGTTCAGGTGACCGGTCGTCGGGTAGGTCTTGCGCCCGGAGATCTGCAGCACCGGCTCGCCGTCATGATCGCCGAGGGTGTTCACCGTCGGCCCCGGAGACATCTCCGCGTACGGCACGGGGAACAGCACCCCCGCGCAGAGCAGCGCGATCAGCATCAGGAACGAGGCGAGCAGCGTCGCGGTGCGGCGTGGCATGGAACGACAGTACGGGACGGGTATGACAACCGGCCCGCGGGGCCGTCCGTCCGAGGTCGAACACCTGCCCGCACGCAGACGCGGGCAGCCGCCCGCCGCTTGCTGCTGCTACGGCTGACGGAGTTCAGACCGAGTCGGAGGCGGCCGGAGCCGGCTCGGAAGCGGAATGCTCCCTTTCCATCGCGTCACGGAACCGGGCGTAGCCCGCGAGTTCCGCCACATCGCCGGATTTGCGGTGACGCAGGGCCCAGCTGCTCCAAACTGCGGCGATCAGCCCGGCACCAACCGGAATCAACAACCACAGGAGCGCACCCATCAGCGACCTCCCAACCCCTTGCACGACCGCAATCGACGAATAAGCAGATTAACCATCTGCCAGGTCAACGCTCACGCCAGGGGGCGGGTTACGCAACCGGAACGTGCGACACCGGTTCGGCCCCGCGTTCGAGCACCGTCGCCTCGGAGCAAAGGGCCGCCGCCCCCGTACTTATGAGGCTCCTACCCATTCCTCGGTTCCATCCACGAACATCTGGTGCTTCCAGATCGGGACCTCGTGCTTGAGGTCGTCGATCAGCCTGCGGCAGGCCTCGAACGCCTCGCCCCGGTGCGGGCAGGACACCGCGGCGACCACGGCGAGGTCACCGATGCTCAGATCGCCCACCCGGTGGACGGCGGCCAGTGCCCGCACAGGGTACTCGGCGACGACCTTCTCGGCGATCCGGCGCATCTCCGCCACGGCGGTCGGGTGGGCGGAGTACCCCAGGTGATCGACGTCGGCGCCGTTGTCGTGCGAGCGGACCGTGCCGACGAACAGGGCCGTGCCGCCGGCGGCCGCGTCCCCCACGGCCGTGAACACCTCGTCCAGCGACAGTGCGGTGTCGCGGATCTCCAGGAGCCGGATCGGGTCCGCCGAGGCCCGCTCACCAGGGTGGTCGCGGCCGGGCGTCGAAGGGGAAGGCGTGCCAGACATACCTCCATCGTGCCGTACCGCGAAGGCACAGGGAATGGCGGTTTCCACCGGTCGTCCCGGCAGCCGTATGGAGACTCCTCCAGGCCGGCGGGCCCTGTGCCGCTCAGATGCGCCGGCGGGCCTTGCGGGCCCGCCGCACCAGCGCGGCGGTTCCCAGGAGCGCGACGGTGGCACCGGCGGCACCCGCGGCGGTGGCGTCCTTGCGGCCCAGCCGGCGGCCGGCGACGGTGTGCCGTCCGGCGACCTCCTCCAGAAGCTCGGCGAGCACCTCCTCGTTCGTCCACCGGGGCCGCCAGCCCGCGTCGTGCAGCCGGCTGCCGCTGACCACCCAGGGGTGCATCGTGTAGGCGAGGTCCCCCGCTGGCGACGGCGTCAGGCCGATGCGGTGCAGCCGGGCGGCGGCGCCCAGGGCCACCGAGGACGGCAGCTCCATCCGCCGGATGCCGGACAGCTCCTCGACCTCCTCCTGCTCCAGCCAGCCGTCGCAGCCCACCGCCAGCTCGCCCTCGACCTTCTCCAGGGCCGCGTACTCCAGGGCGCTGACCAGGTCCTCGACATGGCAGAACTGCCAGGCGGGACGGGATCCGGCGACGACCAGGAGACGGGGCGACTCGAAGTAGCGGGTCAGCGCGGTGTCGGTGCCGCCCACCAGGACGGTGGGGCGCAGCACGGTGACGTTCAGGCCCGGGTGCGCGCGGGGCGCGCGGCGCGCCAGGTGCTCGATCTCCAGGAGGTCGCCGACGCCGGTGGCGTCCGCGGTGGCCCGCAGCTCGGCGTCCTCGGCCAGCGGAACATCGTTGTCGGGCAGCGCCCCGTAGACCATGGCGGAGGTGCACAGCACCACCCGGTGGACGCCGGCGGCCGCGGCGGCGGTGAGCACGGTCTGGGTGCCGCGCACGTTGTAGGCGGTCCGCGCCGTGTCGTCGCTCCCCAGGTCGAGGTCGAGCGCCAGGTGGACCACGACGTCCGCGCCGCGCAGCTTGTCGGCGATCGCGGGGTCGCGCACGTCCAGGACGTGCCAGTGCGCCTCGGCGACGTCGCCGCGCCGCTCGTCGATGGCCACCACCTGCTTGACCTCGTCGGAGGCGACCAGGGCGCGGGTGAGCTGCGCGCCGACTCCGGACGCGGCTCCGGTGACGGCGACGACGGGCCGGCGCAGCGGCCGGTCGGGGGCGCCGCCTGCGGTGTCGCCCGCCTTCTCGGTCTGGGCCGCAGCGTTTCGCGCTGCGCGAACGGTCGGATCTGGGGAACTCACCGGGCGTCTCCAGCGGTTGTCTTCAGTGCGGACGCGTCATGACGCGTCCGCACCAGGTGGCTCCATCCTGCCGCAGCCACCGGGACAGCGAAGCACCGAGCCCCGAAGCGGTCCGGGTGTCTACGCTGGAGGTGATGTCGGGCAGCCGCCGTCGGCCACCTGGTCGGCGGCCCTACGAGCCGAGGAAACCCGTGAGTGACACCCCATTTGGATTCGGCCTTCCGCCGGAGGAGCCGGAGGACGGCGACAACGGCAAGAAGAAGGGCGGCCAGGGAGGTAGCCAGGGCCCCGCGGACCCGTTCGGGTTCGGCGGCGGGAGCGGCGGCGCGGACAATCCGTTCGCGGCGCTCTTCGGCGGCATGGGCGGCCCTGGTGGCGAAATGAACCCTGGCGATCTGGGAGCCGCCTTCCAGAAGCTCGGCCAGATGCTCTCGTACGAGGGCGGCCCGGTGAACTGGGACATGGCCAAGGACATCGCGCGGCAGACCGTCGCGCAGGGCGCCGAGGACGGCAGCAAGGACGCGAGCCTGTCGCCGGGCGAGCGCGTGGCCGTGGAGGAGGCCGTGCGGCTGGCGGATCTGTGGCTGGACGGTGTGACGTCGCTGCCGTCGGGCTCCGGCTCGGTGGTGGCCTGGAGCCGTGCCGAGTGGGTCGAGGAGACCCTGCCGGTGTGGAAGGACCTGGTCAATCCGCTCGCCGAGCGCGTCGGGTCGGCCATGGGCGATGTGCTGCCCGGGGAGATGCAGGCCATGGCGGGCCCGCTGCTCGGGATGATGCGCTCCATGGGCGGCGCGATGTTCGGCACCCAGATCGGCCAGGCGCTGGGCGTCCTGGCCGGCGAGGTCGTCGGATCGACGGACATCGGCCTGCCGCTGGGACCGGCCGGCAAGGCCGCGCTGCTCCCGGGGAACATCGCCACGTTCGGCGAGGGCCTGGGTGTGCCGGCGGAGGAGGTGCGGCTGTACCTGGCCCTGCGCGAGGCCGCCCACCAGCGGCTCTTCGCCCATGTGCCGTGGCTGCGCTCGCATCTGTTCGGCGCCGTCGAAGGCTATGCGCGCGGCATCAAGGTCGACACGACCAAGCTGGAGGACGTGGTCGGCCAGATCGACCCGCAGCATCCGGAGGAGCTGCAGAACGCACTGCAGCAGGGCATGTTCCAGCCCGAGGACACCCCGGAGCAGAAGGCCGCGCTGGCCCGGCTGGAGACCGCGCTGGCGCTCGTCGAGGGCTGGGTGGACGCGGTGGTGCACGCCGCCGCCAAGCCGCATCTGCCCTCGGCGGACAAGCTGCGGGAGACGCTGCGGCGGCGCCGGGCGAGCGGCGGCCCCGCCGAGCAGACGTTCTCGACCCTGATCGGTCTCCAGCTGCGTCCGCGACGGCTGCGGGACGCCTCGCGGCTGTGGGCGTCGCTCACGGACGCGCGGGGCCTGGACGGCCGCGACGGCCTGTGGGAGCACCCGGACATGCTGCCGACGGCGGCCGATCTGGACGATCCGGACGGTTTTGTGCACCACGAGCAGCCGGACTTCTCCGAGCTCGACAAGATGCTCGGCGAGGCCGCGAGCGGCGGTCGGCCGGATCTGGGCAAGCCCTCCCAGGAGGGCGACGGTCCCGATGCGGCACCGGACGAGAGCAAGGGTGACGACGGCAAGTGAGTCTGCACGCGGATGCGGCGCGGGTGCTCAAGGAGTGGCCCGCGCCGTCGCCCGATCAGGAGCGGCTTCGGCTGGCGTACCTGGATCACCTCGCCGCCCATCAGGACGGCATGTGGAAGCCCTGCAAGGACGGGCATCTCACGGCGAGCGCGCTGGTGATCGACCCGGCCGGCGGCCGGGTGCTGCTCACCCTGCACCGCAAGCTGGAGATGTGGCTGCAGATGGGGGGCCACTGCGAGCCCGAGGACGCCTCGCTGGCGGATGCGGCGCTGCGTGAGGCGCGCGAGGAGTCGGGCATCGCCCAGGGGCTGACGCTGCTGCCCGCAGGCCCGGTGCGGCTGGATCGCCATCACACGCCCTGCGCGGTGCATCTGGACGTCCAGTACGCGGCGGTGGCGCCCGAGGGCGCGGTGGCGGCGATCAGCGACGAGTCGCTGGATCTGCGCTGGTTCGCCTACGACGAGGTGCCCGGCGTCGCCGATGCGTCGGTGGTGCGCCTGGTGGAGCGCGCCCGCGCGTTGCTGTAGAAGACGGCGGCCGCATCCGGCGCCCGCCCGTGGCCGAGCGGGCGCCGGATGGGTGCCGGCGGCGGGTCAGTTGGTGAAGATGTTGCCCTGGTTCTGTCCCCGGGCGCCCTGCTGGCCCATGCCGAACTGGGCCGCCACACCCGAGCCGATGACGGCGTTCTGCGGCGGCAGCAGCTCGCTGGGCTGGACCAGCGCATAGCCCTGGCCCAGGAAGCTCAGCTCCCAGCCCTCGCCCGTGTTGCCGCGTCGCCGCCACACGCCGGAGGAGTGGGTCTGCGCCTGCATCTGCACCCGCAGCGAGGCGGACCAGGCGACCACCGCGTCGGCGTCGGCGTTGACGTACTTGTCCGGCGTGACCTGCAGCATCAGCGGCTCACCCGAGGTCATCAGGGCGACCTTGCCCTGCCCGGAGATGTTGAGCTGGTACTTGCCGGTGCCGGAGATGCCGTACTGGCTGTCGACGGAGACGGCCTCCCAGTGCAGGCCGGAGTCCAGCGCCAGGACATAGCTGCTGTCGACGGTCAGGCCGTCGTGGTCGACATCGACGACATGCACGTACTGGGCGAGGTTGGCCAGATAGACCGTGCCCTGCCCGGAGACGCGCATCAGGTCGAGGCCCTCGCCGGAGTAGGCACGGGTGCGCTGCTGCCCGGGCGTCTGGTAGGTGCCGTCGAATTCGAGCAGCCCCTGGTAGGCGACCATCGACCCCTTGCGGGCCAGGACGTCCTCGTGGCCCTGGAGGGCGACGCGCAGCAGCTGGTTGTTCTGCAGGGCGTAGCGGTCCTGGGTCTGTGCCTCGGTGAAGGCGAAAAGCGGACTCTGCATGGCGTGTTCGGTCCTCCCCCTCAGCCCCGGGCCCGGAGCCGGTCGGTGCTGTCCTCGCTGGGCTGGACGACGACGAACCCCTCGCCGGAGAAGCCGAGTTGGTACGCCTCGCCACTGCCGCGCCCGATCATCGAGGACGCCTTGAAGCTGCGCTTGCCCTTCATCTTCAGGTTTGTCGACCAGGCGACCAGGGCGTCCGGGTCCACATACGTCTCGTCCTCGCCGCGGCCGCAGTCGACGACGATGGGCGTGCCCCGGGAGGTCAGCGCGACCCAGCCGGTGCCGGAGATCCCGACGTTGAAGAGTCCCTGGCCGGCGAACTTCGCCATGCCCTTGACGCGCTGTACGCCCCACTGGAGGTGCGCGTCGAAGGCGAGGAGGTTGGTGCCGTTGACGGAGAGCGAGTCGCCGTTGAGGTTGATGCAGACCACGTCGGCGCCGTAGTCGGCCAGGTAGAGCAGGCCGTCGCCGGAGCACTTCATCAGGGGGGCGCCCTCGCCGGTGAGCCACTGGGAGGCCATCTGGCGGACGGCGGGCGGGTTCGGCTCGTACTGGACGAAGCCTTCGTAGGCGACCATCGAGCCGGTGCGTGCGAAGACGTCCTGGCCGCTCTGCATGGCGATCTTCACCATGGCGCTGCCGTGGTTCTCCATGCGGGCGGCGGGCGGGGTCGGGACGTAGCCCGACAGCTGCTGTTGGTTCATGACGGGCTCCCTCAGACCTCGTAGGGCTGGACGACGATGAAGTTGCCGGGCGCACCGCGGAACTGGAGGTTCACGGTCTCCCCGGAGTGGCCCGGATAGGCGTGCCGGCGCAGGCTCACCTGGCTGGAAATGATCACCTGCGAGGCGGCGGACCAGGCCACGATGGCGTTGGAGTCGGCGAAGGTGGTCGGCGTGACCGGCAGCACGACCGGGGTGCCCTGGGTCTTGACGACGAGGGTGCCGGTCCCCTGGAACTGCATGGTGAACAGGGCGCCACCGGGAATGCCGTGGCCCTCGATCCGGCGGACCTCGTGCTGCAGCGACTCGTCGAAGGCGAGGACGGACTCGGCCGACACGCAGATGGCGTCGCCCTGCAGCTCGATGGGGTGCACATGGGCGCCGTTCTCCGCGAAGAAGACCTGGCCCTGGCCGGTGCAGCGCATCAGCTGCATCTCCTGGCCGGTGGCGTTGCCGACGATCCGGCCGCGGAAGCCGGCGCCCTTGTAGCCAAAGTCGACCTTGCCCTGGTAGAGCACCATGCTGCCCTGGCGGGCCAGCACCGGCTGGCCGTCGACACCGAGGTCGACGCGGATCAGCTTGCTGTTCTGCGGTGCCCAGCGCTGGCCGGTGGGGGCTTCCTTGTACTTGTCCAGTACGACGCCGAGGCCGGGGCCGCCGCCCTGGGGAACCGCGGCCTGGCCGCCGGGATAGGGGGCGCCCGGCTGCTGTCCCGGCTGGCCGTACGGGGCGGGCTGGCCCGGGAACTGGCCGGGCTGGCCGTAGGGGGGTGCCTGCGGGGCCTGCTGGCCGGGGAAGCCGCCGGGCGCGGGCTGCGGCTGGCCGTACGGGTCCTGACCGGGTGTCGGATGGCCGTAGGGGGCGGGCGGCTGCTGCCCGGGCGGCGCCACCGGGCCGGGGGGCGGGGCGAGCGGCGCGGCGATGGTGGGCGCGCTGTGCACCTGCGGAGCGGCCGGCTGCGGGGCCTGCGGCGCGGGGGCCTGCGGTGGTGCCGCCGGGGGCGCTGCCTGTGGGGCGCCCTGCGGCGGGCCGAACTCCGGCGCGGGCTGCGGCGGTACGGGCGCGGCGGCGGGCGCGGCGAAGGAGGGGGCGGGGGCGGCCGGTCCGGACGGCGGCGCGAAACCGGGCACGCCCTGTGCCGGGGCGGGCGGCTCGGGCTGCGCCTCGGCCTCCTCGGCGACCTCGCCGCCGAAGTTCTTCAGCAGCGCCTCCAGGCCGCCGTCGAACCCCTGGCCGACCGCGGCGAACCGCCAGACGTCCTTGAGGTAGAAGTCGCCGAGCATGACGGCGCGTTCCGTGCTGAACTCACTGCCGGTGAAGGAGTAGCGGGCGACCTCTTCACCGCCGGCCACGATCCGGATGTAGCCGGGGCCGATCTGCGAGACCTGGCCCGCGCCGTCGAGCGCGGCGGTGAAGGAGAGCTTCTGGATGTGCGGCGGGATCTTGTCGAGGGTGACCCGGAAGGACTCGCTGTCGCCGGCCTGCGCGCCGAGCAGCTGGACCGACTCCTCGGGCGTCTTGGGCTGGTTGAAGAAGATGAAGTACCGGTCGTCGGAGAGCCGCTCGTCGGCGTCCAGACCGAAACAGCTGATGTCGAAGGTCAGGCCGGGTCCGGCGATCTGCACGCCGACGTACAGATCCGTTCCCGCCGTCAGATCACCGATCTTGGCCTTGTGGCCCCGCTGGAATTCCCTGGCCATACGTAACGACCGTCCCCCGCTCCCGCTGTGAGTTCGTCTGCGTCGCCAGGCTAACCGCTGGCACCGACACCGAGCGATGCCGGGGCGCACCGGAAATTTACGCGGCCCGCCGCTATTCGGCGCGGGCGGCGGGCAGATGGGGCAGCCGGTCGGCCGCGACCACTCCTTCCAGGTAGCCGCGGGCCCGCTCCGTACGGGGGTAGGACTCCAGCAGGCGCCAGAACCGGGGGCCGTGGCCGGGGACGAGCAGATGGGCGAGCTCGTGCAGCAGGACGTAGTCGATGACGTACTCCGGCATGCCCTGGAGGCGGTGCGAGAGCCGGATGCTGCCCTCGGCCGGGGTGCACGATCCCCAGCGGGTGTTCTGATTGGTGACCCAGCGCACCGACGCGGGCCGGGCCCGGCCGTCGAGGAACTGCTCCGACAGCCGCTCGGCGCGTTCGGCCAGCTCGCCGTCGCCGAGCATCCGCTTGCTCTCCTGGGCGGCGAGCTTGTCGAGCATGACGGTCACCCAGCGCTGCTCCTCGGCCTCGGACATACGGGCCGGAATCAGGACAACCGTGCGATCTCCCTCGCGATACGCGGAGACCGTTCTGCGCCGGCGCGAGCTGCGGCGCACCTCGACCGCGCTCGTGCCCGACCCACGGGCCTTCGGGTTCGGGTCAGCCCTTCGCGATGTGTCAGCGGCGCGGCGCAGGGGTGTCTCCCCAGAGCCGTGAACGGGAGGGTCGGCGGGCACGCGCCCGACGTTACCCGCTGGCCCCGCGGGAAGTCCCGCCCCGCGAACGGTTCGCCGCTGAACCACTCCATGCGCGGACGCTTGTATGACTCATCCCTCCCCTGCCTGTGGATAACTTCGGCCCCGATCCGCCGCAGGGCGCATGCTGAAGGCCGGACGACGAGGACGGGGGCGGATGGCATGCATCCGATGCTCAAGCCCGCGCTGCGGCGCGGATGGCGGGACAGGGAAACGGTCCGGTTCGGGGTGGCGCCGGCCCATGCGATGGTGGTCGGTCCGCTCGACACGGCGACCGGCAGCTTCCTGTCGCTGATCGACGGCACCCGCACCATGCGGCAACTGATCGAGGAGGCCGCGTTACTGGACCTGCCGCCCGAGCACGCGCGGGGGGTGGTGGACCGGCTCGGCGCCGCCGGATTGCTGGAGGCGCCCACCGCGGGCGGCCCGGCGGCCGGCGCCGTACGGGCCGACCACCCGGCCTTCGAACAGCTCCGGCCCGACCTGGCCTCCCTCTCGGTGCAGCACCGGGAGCCGGCCGGCGCGCTGGGCCGGATGGGGGCGCGCCGGGCGGTCCGGGCCCGGGTCAAAGGAGCGGGACGGGTGGGCGCGGCGATCGCGGCTCTGCTCTCGGCCTCCGGGATCGGCCGGGTGGAGGTGTTCGACGGCGGCAAGGTCACGCCCTGGGACGTGTCGCCCGGCGGGCTGCCGGCCGAGCGGATCGGTGAGCAGCGCAAGGAGGCCGCCGAGCGGCTGGTCCAGCAGTCCTCCCCGTGGAGCCGCCGGCCCCGGCCGAGGGTCCCGGTCAGCGAATCCGGCGAGCCCGGGCTGTCCCTGGTGGTGCTCGCCCCGCGTGACGGACTCGGCGCGTACGCCCCCGACCCGGTGCTGTCCGAGCCGCTGCTCACGGCCGGAATCCCGCATCTTTACGCGGGCGTGATCGAGGGCACGGGTGTGGTGGGTCCGTTGGTGCTGCCCGGTGGTTCCGCCTGCGCGGGCTGCGACGAGCTGCGCCGCACGGACGCGGAGCCGGCCTGGCCGCGGCTGCTCGCGCAGTGGCGGTCGGGGCGCGCGTCGCCCGCGGTGCCGGCCTGCGACGCGGCGCTGGCGTCCGCGGTCGCGGGGCTGGCCGCCGTCCAGGCGCTGACGTTCCTCGACGGTGAACTCCCGCCGTGCACAGGGGCGCGGATGGAGCTCCCGCTGCCGTGTGCGAGCGTGCGCACGGTGCGGATCGAGGCGCATCCGGAGTGCGGGTGCGGCGCCGCCGCTTCGCTGACTGCGGCGGGCACCTCGGATCCTCGGCCATGACACGCCACAATGATGGAGTAACCCCGGTTGGGGGACAGTGTGAGTTGGAGGGGCGCATGTCTGATCTTCCCCGCAAGGCGGTCACCCGCACCGCCAAGCTGGCCGCGCTGCCACTGGGGTTCGCCGGCCGTGCCACCTGGGGCCTGGGCAAGCGGATCGGCGGCAGATCCGCCGAGATCGTCGGCCGCGAGCTCCAACAGCGCACCGCGGAACAGCTCTTCAAGGTGCTCGGCGAGCTCAAGGGCGGCGCGATGAAGTTCGGGCAGGCACTGTCCGTCTTCGAGTCGGCGCTGCCGGAGGAGATCGCCGGTCCTTACCGTGCCGCCCTGACGAAGCTTCAGGAAGCCGCGCCGCCGATGCCGACGAGCACGGTGCACTCCGTCCTCGCGGAGCGGCTCGGTGAGGACTGGCGGGAGCTGTTCGAGGAGTTCGAGGACAAGCCGGCCGCGGCGGCCTCGATCGGGCAGGTGCACCGGGCGGTCTGGCACGACGGCCGCGAGGTGGCGGTCAAGGTGCAGTATCCGGGGGCGGGTCAGGCGCTGCTGTCGGATCTGGCGCAGCTGAGCCGCTTCGCCCGGCTGCTGGGGCCGTTGATCCCCGGTATGGACATCAAGCCGCTGATCACCGAGCTGCGCGACCGGGTCTCGGAGGAGCTGGACTACTCCCTGGAGGCGCAGGCCCAGCGGACGCACGCCGAGGAGTTCGCCGGTGATCCGGACGTGGTGGTGCCGGCCGTGGTGCACCAGTGCGACCAGGTGCTGGTGACGGAGTGGATGGACGGGGTGCCGCTGTCCGAGGTGATCTCGCACGGCACCGACGAGCAGCGGGACCGGGCCGGTCAGCTTCTGGCCCGCTTCCTGTTCTCCGGCCCGGCACGCACCGGCCTGCTGCACGCCGACCCGCACCCGGGCAACTTCCGGCTGCTGGCCGGGGACTTCCCGGACGGGCCCGCCGAGCAGTGGCGACTGGGCGTGCTGGACTTCGGCACCGTCGACCGGCTGCCCGACGGGCTGCCGCCGACGATCGGCGCCTCGCTGCGGATGACGCTGGACGGCGAGGCGGACGAGGTCTATCAGCAGCTGTGCCAGGAGGGCTTCGTCAAGGAGTCCATCGAGCTGGATCCGGACGCGGTGCTGGAGTATCTGCTGCCGATCATCGAGCCCGCTCAGGCGGACGAGTTCACCTTCACCCGGAGCTGGATGCGCCAGCAGGCGGCCCGGGTCGGCGATCCCCGCTCCCCCGCACACCAGTTGGGCAAGCAGCTCAATCTGCCGCCCGCGTATCTGCTGATCCACCGAGTGACCCTGAGCACGATCGGGGTGCTGTGCCAGCTGGGCGCGACGGTACGGCTGCGCGACGAGCTGGAGGCGTGGATGCCCGGCTTCGTGCTGGAGGAGGAACCGCCGGCCCCGGACGTCACCGAGGAGGCCGTCGAGGAGACCACGGCCTGAGCCCGCCGGGCGGGTCTCACCACCAGCTCGAATCCAGGCGTCCCTCGATCGCCCGGATGTGCGCCCGTGCGCACTTGTCGCAGAAGTAACGGCGTTCGCCGTTCTCCACGGAGCAGGTCCAGGTCGGCGGAGCGCCCTCGGCGACCGCGCCACAGCCGGCGCACACCGTGTGCCCGTCGGCCAACTCCGCCTGTTCATGCGTCTTCCGGTCCACCATCCGACGATATCCCCGCCAACCCCGCGAAGCCGGATACAACGCACCGCGGGGCCCGCCCTGTCGGACGGGCCCCGCGGTGGAGGACGGTGTCAGGGCACCGCCTTACTGCATCACGGCCATGGCCAGCGCACGGCGGGCCCGGAGCGACGCGCGCTCGGCCCGACGCTGCATGCGCCGCGCGGCGGCGAGCCGATGCGCCCTGCGTTCGGACTCGGCTTCCCGCAGCCTTTCATGCATATGCGCACGTGCCAGGGCTTCTGGGATGAGTTGCATGGCGAGGTTCCTGTTCTGACGCGACTCGATCACGTCGGCGTTCGCGGGGACGGGGGTGTCGGTGAAGGTGGAGTTCATCGTGGGGTCCTGCTTCTTGGGATCCCGTGTGACGGGACGGTCGATCGTTCCTGTTCCGATGGTGTTCATGCCGCGACCGGGTTCTTGCGCGGACGGCCACGCGGACGCTTCCGGGGCACCACGACGCCCTGGACGAAGAGTTCGCCGCCCCAGACGCCCCACGGCTCACGACGGTCCTTGGCGCCGGCGAGGCAGGCCTCACGGACCGGACAGGTCTGGCAGAGCGTCTTGGCGTACTCCACGTCGGCCGGGGACTCGGCGAAGAAGACCTCGGGGTCGTAGGTGCGGCACGGGACGGCAGCGCCGAGGCGGTCGATCTCGTCGTCGAGCTCGGTGAGGGGCAGCAAGGGGTTCTCCTGGAGGTCGGGCGGAGGGATCAGGTCGGTGGCTACGGACGGGGTGTGCGTCTGCAGTTGCACGGTGTGTGTTCCTCGTCTGTTTTGGCCCGGTGGTGGCGGGCGCATTGGGCAAACAAAAGGGCCGCGGATCCCGGTGTGGGTTCCGCGGCCCTGGAAGGTGCCGACCTGATCTGCCGATCAGGCTGGATCTCTCCAGGGTTCGAGGCCGCGGTAGGCCCACATTTCATGCTGCTTCTGGTACTGCTTCCGGGATTCGGCACCATTGGCCGCCGCGAAGGCGAAGGCATTCGCCTCAGCCGCCACTGCTACTGCCGCAGGTGCCTCGGTCGGTCGCGCGGTGCGCTCACTGCGCGTCAGCACAGCGAGGGACTCGGGGCGCGCGACCTCGGTACCGGACAGGCGGCCGAAGCCGGACATACCGGTGCCACGGAGCGAGGAGCCGAGCGGGCAGGTGGCGACGACCGAGAGATCGGTCATTTTGTTGGTCTTAATGAAGCTGATCACTGGGCTCGCCTCCTCTCGGCGTCTCGGTGGAACGGGAGATCCCGTTCCAGGGTGTTCAAGTACAGCACGGATCCATCGGATCTCGGAAAGTTTCCGTTGTCTCCGTTGCTCCCGAAGGCTATGGGGATGCGCTCCGCGTGCGCAAACTATTTTTCCGACGAGTTTTCCGCGGGGCCTTCGGACGGGTCTCCCGAGGCCCCCACGAGCTCCTCGCCGGCACAGATAGCCAGCACATCGCTGCCGTAGCGGTCGAACTTGCGCCGCCCCACACCTGAGATGACCGCAAGCTCCGATTCGGTTCCCGGAACGGCCTCCGCGATCGCCATCAGGGTCTTGTCGGTGAAGACGCAGTAGGCGGGCTGCCGGGAACGAGCTGCCTGCTCGGCCCGCCACTCGCACAGCCGCTCGTACAGCGCCTCGTCGAGCTCCGAGGGGCAGTCCTCACACCGCATCAGCTTCATCTCGCCGGCGTCCGTCAGCGTTCTGTTGCAGACCCTGCAGCGGGCCGGGCGGCGGTGGGCGGGGCGCCTGGCCACCGCCGTCGCCCCGTCGCCGCGCTCGACGCCGCCCGTGGCCGTGCCCGACCCCCGGCGCCCGGCGACCGCCCCGGAACCGGGGCGCAGCCCCCGCAGGAAGCGGCTGGCACCGCGCGAGGCCCGTCCACCGGGAGAGCGAGCCAGCGACCAGGACAGCCCCAGATGCAGACGGGCGCGGGTCACGCCCACGTACAGAAGCCGGCGCTCCTCCTCGATCTGCTCATCGGTCCTGGCGTAGGTGATCGGCATCATGCCGTCGGTGAGGCCAACCAGGAACACGGCGTCCCACTCCAGGCCCTTGGCGGCGTGCAGGGAGGCGAGCGTCACACCGTCCACCGTCGGGGCGTGCTGGGCGTTGGCCCGCTCGTCCAGCTCGGCGACCAGGTCGGCGAGCGAGGCCCCGGGCCGGGACCTGGCGAAGTCCTCGGCGAGCCGTACGAGGGCCGCCAGGGACTCCCAGCGGTCCCGCGCCGCGCCCGAGCCGGCCGGCGGCTCGCCGGTCCAGCCCATGTCGCTGAGCACCGCCCGCACCTCGGACGGCAGATCCACCGCGTCGTCCAGCAGCGTGTCGTTGGCCCCGAAGCGGGCGGCACCGCGCAGCTTGATGCCGGCCTCGCGCACCTCGGGCCGCTCGAAGAACCGCTCCGCGCCCCGCAGCTGATACGGCACTCCGGCATCGGCCAGCGCCTGCTCGTAGACCTCGGACTGGGCGTTGACGCGGAAGAGCACCGCTATCTCGCCGGCCGGCACACCGGAGGCGATCAGGTCCCGGATGCGGCGGGCGGTGCCCTCCGCCTCTGCGGGCTCATCGGCGTACTCCGTGTACACCGGCTCGGGTCCGGCCGCGCGCTGCGAGACCAGCTCCAGGCGGTGCTCGGCGGCGCGCCCCTTGGCCTGGGAGAGCAGGCCGTTGGCGAGGTTCACGACCTGCGGGCTGGAGCGGTAGTCGCGGACGAGCTTGACGACCGTGGCGTTCGGATGGCGGGTGCGGAAGTTGAGGAGGTGGTCGGGGGTGGCGCCGGTGAAGCTGTAGATCGTCTGGCTGGCGTCGCCGACCACGCAGAGGCTGTCGCGGTCCCCCAGCCACAGCTCCAGCAGCCGCTGCTGGAGCGGGCTGACGTCCTGGTACTCGTCGACGACGAAGTGCTGGTACTGGGCGCGGACCTGTTCGGCGATGTCGTGCCGGTCCTGCAGCACGCCGACGGTGAGCAGCAGCACATCCTCGAAGTCGATGGCGCCCCGGTCGCGCTTGAGCTGCTCGTAGGTGCCGTAGATCTGCCCGATCTCGGCCGGGTCGCGAGGAGCCTCGCGCGCGGCCTTGGCGACCGCGGCCGGGTAGTCGGCCGGCACGGTCTGGGTGACCTTGGACCATTCGATCTCGGCGGTGACATCGCGCAGCTCGTTGCGGTCGAGCCGGACGCGACAGCGGGCGGCGGCCTCGGACACGAGCTGGACCTTGCGCTCCAGCAGCCGCGGGACCTCGCCGCCGACCGCCTTCGGCCAGAAGAACTGCAGCTGCCGCAGGGCCGCGGAGTGGAACGTCCGGGCCTGGACCCCGCCGGCGCCGAGCTGGCGCAGCCGGCCGCGCATCTCGCCGGCCGCGCGGGCCGTGAACGTGACAGCGAGCACACTCGCCGGCTGCAGGATCCCGGCCCGCACGCCGTACGCGATCCGGTGGGTGATCGCCCGCGTCTTGCCCGTGCCGGCGCCGGCCAGCACACACACCGGACCGTGCAGAGCCGTCGCGACCTCGCGCTGCTCGGGGTCGAGCCCGTCGAGCACCCCGTCGGCCGAATCAGGCACCGGCGGGAAGAGAGAGGAGTCCGTTGCTGCTGTCACCCCGCCATGCTGCCAGGTCCGCTGAGGCGCCCGGGACGGCTGTCCACAGCCGCAGGGGTGCGGTCGTACCCGACGCGGCCGCTGTGGACGGCCGGCGACGCGCGCCGGCGGCATGCCGGAGACTGGCTGCGTCGGCGGTTCCGCGAGGCCGGGAATTGCCGGGGCCCGATGTGCGTTGTGCTGCTTGGCCGCGCCGAGTGGGCGGTATGGATCACGACTGACAAAGGAGCGCGGGGCACATGGCGGGCACTGTGACGATGTACAGCACGACCTGGTGCGGCTACTGCCGTCGGCTGAAGGGCCAGATGGACCGTGAGGGAATCGCGTACACCGAGATCAACATCGAGCAGGACCCGGAGTCCGCGGCGTTCGTGGAGAAGGCCAACGGCGGCAACCAGACGGTGCCGACCGTGCTCTTCGCCGACGGTTCGACGCTGACCAACCCGTCCCTGGCGCAGGTCAAGCAGAAGGTGGGCGCGGCCTGAGAGCCGGCCGCGGCGCGTTCCGGACGCACCGCCTGGAGAACCGGGCACGCCCGGCATGAGCCCGGCCGGCTCGGCATGCCCGTCCGGCGTGGCATGAGCCCGTCCGGCTCGGTGTGAGCCAGACGGCCCCTGGGAGTGTGTCCGGCTCGATGCGAGGAGACCGAACGAACGCAGGGAGTGCGTCCGGTTCGGTGTGAGTTCGCGCACAGGGCCGTCGGCCGGTCCCGGTGAGGGAACCGGCCGGCGGCCTCTGCTCACGGCTTCGGCAGCGGCTTGCCGTACCAGAGCTCGATCAGGCGGGCGGCGATGGAGATGCCGTACGGCGGGAGGACCTCGCCGGATTCGAAGGCGGCCCGCAGGTCCTCGCGGGAGAACCAGCGAGCCTCCTCGATCTCCTCGCCGTCCACCTGGATCTCGCAGGATGTGGCGCGGGCCATGAAGCCCAGCATCAGGCTGGAGGGGAAGGGCCAGGGCTGGCTGGCGACGTATTCGACGTCGCCGATGACGACGCCCGCCTCCTCGAAGACCTCGCGGGCCACGGACTGCTCGATGGACTCGCCCGGCTCGACGAAGCCCGCGAGGGTGGAGAAGCGCCCTTCGGGCCAGTGGACCTGGCGCCCCAGAAGCGCGCGGTCCTCCTCGTCGGTGACCAGCATGATCACGGCCGGGTCGGTGCGCGGGTAGTGCTCGGCGCCGCAGGCCGGGCAGCGGCGGATATGGCCCGCGGCCGCGATGACGGTCCGCTCGCCGCAGCGGGAGCAGAAGCGGTGCAGACGCTGCCAGTTCTCCAGGGCGACGGCGTGGACGAGGAGGCCGGCGTCCCGCGGGGACAGCAGCAGCCCGGCCTCGCGCAGGCCCGCCGGGCGCGCGGACTGGTCCATGCGGCCGGGCAGCGCGTCCTTCTGGAGGGCGAAGTAGCTGACCCCGTCGTCGTCCGTGCCGAGGTAGTAGCGGTGCGCCTCGGTCAGCGGCGCCTCGAAGGACGGCGTCATGATCAGTTCGGTGCGGCCGTCGGGGGTGTCGTCGATCAGCGCCTGGCCTCCGGATACCACGAAGACGCGGGTCGTCGGGTGGCTCCAGGCCGCCGCCAGCCAGGCCTCGTCCAGTCGGTGGTGGGCGGAGCGATCGATTCCGCTCGGCGCGCTGAAGGTGAGCGGCCGGTCGGTGGTGTGGTCGGTCCAGGTGGTCACTGCTGTTTCCAACTCCCCCTATGGCGTGGGTGATTGCTGCGTACGGTCGCGGAGCGGTGCGGCGATGGGGGTACCTCCCGTGCCCTCAAGGCTACGGGGGCGAGCGCGGTCAAGCCGTGCGCCAGTTCTCCGCCAGGTCCCCCCACAGGTGGGCGGCGGTCTCGACGCCCTTCATCAGCAGGTCGAGCTCGACCTTCTCGTTCGGCGCGTGCCAGCCGTCGGAGGGGACGGAGATGCCCAGGAAGAGGACCGGGACACCCAGGACGTCCTGGAGGTCGGCGGCCGGCCCGGAGCCGCCCTCGCGAGTGAAGCGGATCTTCTGTTCGAAGGCGCGTCCCATGGCGCGGACCACGGACTGGAGCGCGGGGTGGTCCAGCGGCGTGAGGCAGGGCCGGGTGGCGCCCCAGAAGGTGATCGTGTGGCGGATGCCGGCCGGGAGGCGGGCGGCGACCCAGTCGCGTACGGCCTGCTGGACGGCGGCCGCGTCCTGGCCCGCGACCAGCCGGAAGGAGAGCTTCAACTGGGCGGAGGACGGGACGATGGTCTTGCCGCCGGGGCCCTGATAGCCGCCGCCGATGCCGTTGACCTCGGCGGTGGGGCGGGCCCAGATGCGCTCCAGGGTCGTGCTGCCGGCCTCGCCGAGCGCGGCGTGGGAGTGCGCGGTGCGCAGCCACTCCGCCTCGTCGAAGGGCAGCTCGGCGAAGAGCTCGCGCTCGCGGTCGGTGAGCTCGATCACGCCGTCGTAGAACCCGGGAACGGCGACGCGGCGGTCGCCGTCGTGCAGGGCGGCGGCCAGCCGGGCGGCCTCGGTGGCGGGGTTGGGCACGGCGCCGCCGAACGAGCCGGAGTGGATGTCCTGGTCCGGGCCGTGAAGATCGATCTGGCAGTCCGTCAGCCCGCGCATGCCGGTGCAGACCGTGGGGGTGTCCCTGGACCACATGCCGGTGTCGGAGACGATCACCGCGTCGCAGGCGAGGCGGTCGGCGTGCTTGTCGATCAGAGCCGGGAAGTTCGGGGAGCCGGACTCCTCCTCCCCCTCGATCAGCAGCTTGAGGTTGACGGCGGGGGCGCTGCGGCCGGTCGCGGCCAGGTGCGCGCGCACGCCCAGGGTGTGGAAGAACACCTGGCCCTTGTCGTCGGCGGCGCCGCGGGCGTAGAGCTTGCCGTCGACGGTCCGCGGTTCGAAGGGGTCGGTGTGCCAGCCGTCCTCGCGGGCGGCGGGCTGGACGTCGTGGTGCCCGTAGACGAGCACGGTCGGCGCGGCGGGGTCCCCGGAGGGCCACTCGGCGAAGACCGCGGGCAGGCCGTCGGTCTCCCAGATCTCGGTGGTCGGGAAACCCGTGTCGGTGAGCTTCGCGGCGAGCCATTCGGCGCTGCGGCGCACATCGCCGGCGCGCTCCGGGTCGGCGGACACCGAGGGGATGCGCAGCCAGTCTGCGAGGTCGTCGAGGAAGGCTTCGCGGTGGCTGGTGATGTACGCGCGGACGGCGTTGTCCGGGGTTGTGCTCATACGGCCGAGCCTATCGGCCTTCTGGGGGACGCCGGTCGGCGGTCTCACCGAGCAGGATCCGTTCGAGACCGGCCCGGCCCGGCAGGCGGGCGGGCCTGACCAGCTCACCGCTGCGGACGTAGAGGAAGGCGGCGCCGACGGCGGACGGGGGCAGGCCGTAGCGCTCGGCCCAGGCGAGGCGGTAGACGGCCAGCTGGAGGGGGTCGGCCGTCCGGTCGCGGCCGGTCTTCCAGTCGATGATCTCGAAGCGGTCGCCGTCGGGGCCGCGTTCCTTGTAGACCGCGTCGATGCGGCCGCGGATCACCCGCCCGGCGAGCGTCAGCTGGAAGGGGGCCTCGATGCGGAACGGTGTGCGGTGGGCGTACGGGGTGCGGGCGAAGGCCTCCTTCAGGGCTTCGAGGTCGTGTTCGTCGGCGATCGGGGGGTCCTCGCCGTCCTCGGCGCCGGGCAGTTCGTCGGGGCCGAGCAGCGGCAGGGTCAGCTCCTCGAAACGGGACTCGACCCAGGCGTGGAAGCGGGTACCGCGGCGGGCGCCGGGCTGGGGCGGGCGCGGCATGGGGCGGGCCAGCTCGCGGGCGAAGCCGTCGGGGTCGGCGGCGAGGCGGAGCAGCTGGGTGGCGCTGAGCGCGGCGGGCAGCGGGACCTCGCGGACGCTCGCGCGAGAGCGGCGCAGCTCGGCGGCGAGCGCGTCCAGATCGCGGTCCCAGGAGCCGAGGATGCGGCGCTCCTCGGGGAGGAGGGTGTGCGGCGGGGCGCCGCCGTGGCCGGGGGCCGGGACAACGGGGCCGATGGGGGCGGATCCCATGGGGGCGGGCTCGGCGAGGCCGGGCTCGGTGGGGGCGGGGTCGTCGGGATCTGGTCCGGTGCGGCCGGGCTCGGCGGAGCGTTGGGCGATGATCCGGGGGCGGGGCGGGGCGGCGTCGGCGTCGGCGTCGGGGGCGACGTACGGCGCAGTCCCGTTCGACGGGTCCGCTTCGAGAGCCCCGTCGAACAGGTCGGCGTCGAGCGCCTCGTCATAAGGGTCGGCGTCGAACGGGTCGGCGTCGGGAGCCTCGTCGTACGGGGGGAGCTCGTCGAACGGGTCGGGCTCGGGCAGGTCGTCGTACGGGTCGCCGGGCTCCTCCGCCGCGTCGTCCGCCGGTGGCGGCGGCCACTCCGGGTCGTGCGCGGCGAGCGGCGCGGGCGCGGAAGCGGGGGCGGGCGCCGTCGGGCCGGCGCGGCGCGCCAGATGGGCGCGGACCCTGGCCGCGGCCTCGCGGCGGCGGGCCATGGCCGTGGGGTCGAGGGGCAGCGGCCAGGCCTGTTCCGCGGCGGCCTCGGCGAGGGCGGGGTTCTCGGCACCCTCTTCGGGGGGCTCGGCCCAGAACTCGATCTCGCCGTGCCCCGCTTCGCAGTGCTCGCGCAGCGCCTCCAGGAAGACCGACGGGCCGCGGGGGCGCTTCTGATGGGGGCCCCACCAGTGGCCGGAGCCGAGCAGCAGGGAGCGGGGGCGGGTGAAGGTGACATAGCCGAGGCGGAGTTCCTCGGTCTCCTGGTGGTGCTTCATCGCCTCCTTGAAGTCCTTCAGGCCTCGGGCGGCCCACTCCTCGACGTCCGGGAGGGTGGCCGCGTCGCCGCGCAGGGCGTGCGGCAGGACCTTGGCGCGGGCGGTCCAGGACTCGCGGGCCTGTTCGCTGGGGAACTGCTTGGCGACCAGACCGGGGACGGCGACCACGTCCCACTCCAGGCCCTTGGATTTGTGCGCGGTGAGCACCTTGACGGTGTTGTCGCCCCCGGGGAGGGAGCTGTCCAGGCCCTTCTCGTACTGGACGGCGGTGCGCAGGAAGCCGAGGAAGGCCAGGAGCGAGGCGTCGCCGTCGAGGGATTCGCCCCCCTGCTTGGCGGCGAAGCCCGCGGCGATGTCGAGGAAGGTGCCGAGCGTTTCGCGGCGGCGGGCGGCGAGGGCGTGCGGGGACGCGGAGAGCTCGACCTCCAGGCCGGTGACGGCGAGGATCCGGTGGAGGACGTCCATGAGCGGATCGCCCAGGGAGCGCCGCAGATCGCGCAGCTCGGTGGCGAGGTAGGCGAAGCGGACCCGCGCCTCGGCGGAGAACGGGAGGCCGTCGGCGGGCCCGTCGGCCTCCAGGAAGGTGTCGAGGGCGTCGGCGAGCGAGATGGTCTCGGCCGGGTCGACGCCCTCGACGGCCTCGGCGAGACGCTGTGCGGGATCGTCGGACGGGCCGCCGTGGTGGACCAGCGCGCGGGCACGGCGGCCGAGCAGGGCCAGGTCGCGGGGGCCGATCCGCCAGCGCGGGCCGGTCAGCAGGCGGACCAGGGCGGCGTTGGCGGTGGGGTCCTGGAGGACCTCGCAGACGGCGACGAGGTCGGCGATCTCGGGCAGATGCAGCAGCCCGGAGAGGCCGACGACCTCCACGGGGATGTCCCGGGCGACCAGTTCGCCCTGGATGCGGGCGAAGTCGGCGGCCGTCCGGCACAGTACGGCGATCTCGCCGGGCGGGGTGCCGGTGCGGACGAGATGGGCGAGGGAGTCGGCGAGCCACCCGAGCTCCTCGGCGTGGGTGGGCAGCAGGGCGCAGCGCACGATGCCGTCGCGCTCGGCCCCGGGGGCGGGGCGCAGCGCCTCGACGCCCTCGTGCATGCCGCGCAGGGGCGCGGCGAGGTCGTTGGCGAGCGCGAGGAGGCGGCCGCCGCTGCGGCGGTTCTCGCTCAGGGCGTACCGGCGGGCGGGCGTGCCGTCCGCGAAGGGGAAGTGGGCGGGGAAGTCGTCCAGGTTGGCGACGGAGGCACCGCGCCAACCGTAGATGGCCTGGCAGGGGTCGCCGACGGCGGTCACGGCGTGGCCGGTGCCGGAGCCGAACAGGCCGGACAGCAGCAGCCGTTGGGCGACGGAGGTGTCCTGGTACTCGTCGAGCAGGACGACCCGGAATGCGTCGCGCAGGATCCGGCCCACCTCGGGGCGGGTCGTGGCCAGGGTCGCCGAGTAGGCGATCTGGTCGCCGAAGTCGAGCAGATCGCGGCGGCGCTTCTCGCCGCGGTAGGCGGCGACGAGATCGAGCAGCTCCAGGCGGCCGCGGGCGGTTTCGGGGACCTTGCGCAGGTCGGCGTTGCTGAGCTTGACGCCGTCGAGGGCGGCCAGGAGGGCGGTGTCGTGGGCGCGGAGCCGGGCCGGGTCGACGAGGTGCTCGGCCAGCTCGGCGTCCAGGGCGAGGAGGTCCTCCACGAGGGAGGGCAGGGAGGTCGTCAGGGACGGATAGGGGCCGGGGGCGGCGCGCAGGGTGCGCGCGGCGAGCTGGAAGCGGGTGGCGTCGGCGAGCAGCCGGGCACTGGGCTCCAGGCCGATGCGCAGGCCGTGGTCGGTCAGGAGCTGGCCGGCGAAGGCGTGGTACGTGGAGATCCGGGGCTCGCCGGGAGGCTGGTCGGCGGGGGTGCCGCCGTCGGCCTGCGGGAGGGCGTCCGGATCGGTGACGCCGGCGGCCAGCAGCGCGGCCCGCACCCGCTCGGCGAGCTCGCCGGCCGCCTTGTTCGTGAACGTCAGCCCGAGGACCTGCTCGGGGGCGACCTGGCCGGTGCCCACCAGCCACACCACCCGCGCGGCCATGACCGTGGTCTTTCCGGAGCCGGCTCCGGCCACGATGACCTGCGGGGCGGCCGGGGCGGTGATGCACGCCGTCTGCTCCGGAGTGAACGGGATGCCCAGCAGCTCCTTGAGCTGCTCGGGGTCGGTGATGCGGGCTGACACAGCCAAAACCGTAACGGGCGGCACTGACAATCGCCGCCGGCGGTGGCATCCGTGCAGGTCACAGCCCATTCCCCGACGGCCTCGGCCGGCTCACTCCACCACGTGCCGGCCCTCCGGCTGCGCGCTGCACGAGGCCCGGAAGGTGCAGTGGGCGCAGTGCGTCCCGGTCGTGGGCGTGAACCGCTCCTCCAGCACGCGACCCGCCGCGGTGGCGAGCAGCTCGCCGACCCACTCGCCGCTCCCGCCGTTCTCGCCGTTCTCGCCCTGCTCACCGCTCCCGCCGTCCAGCGGCGGCTGCGCCTGTACGGCCGGCAGTGCGTCGCCGCCCTCCTTCCGGGGCGCGCCGAGGCGCAGATGCACCAGCTCGGCGCCGCCCGCCTCGGGGGTGCGCCCGTCGAAGACCTCGTCGACGGCGCCCTCGCGCACCGCGAGCTGGTAGACGGCGAGCTGGGGGTGGCGGGCGACCTCCGGTCCGGTCGGCTTCTGCTTGCCGGTCTTGAAGTCGACGACATACGCCCTGCCCTGCGCGTCCCGGGAGACGTGGTCCATGCTGCCGCGGATGCGGACCTCATAGGCGCCGGCCCGCAGCGCGACGTCGAAGCCGTGCTCGGTGGCGACGGTCTCGCGGCCGTGGGTCTCGCGCTCCATGACGTGCCAGCGCAGGAAGCGCTCCAGGGCGGCACGGGCGTTGTCCTTCTCCTGGCGGGACTTCCAGGGGGCGTCGAAGGCCAGCGCGTCCCATACGGAGTCCAGCCGCTCCATCAGGACGGTCAGATCGGCGGGTGTGCGGCCGGAGGCGACCTCGTCGGCGAGCACATGCACGACGTTGCCGAAGCCCTGGGCGGCGCTGGCCGGGGTGTCCGCCTTGACCTCGCGGCCCAGGAACCACTGCAGGGAGCAGGTGTTGGCGAGCTGGTCGAGGGCGCTGCCGGACAGGACCACGGGCCGGTCGCGGTCGCGCAGCGGAACGGTGCTGCGGGTGGGTTCGGCAAGGCCCCACCAGCTGTCGGGGTGGGCGGCCGGCACCAGGGGCCGGTGGTCGTCGTCGTGCAGGGCGGCCAGCTTGGCGAGCCGCTCGGCGGCCGCCTCGCGCAGCGCGGGACTGGCGGCCGGGTCGACGGTGGTGGCGCGCAGCTCCGCGACGAGCGCGGCGACGGCCAGCGGGCGGCGCGGGCGGCCGGTGACGTCCTGGGGGGTGACGCCCAGCTCGGTGAGGAACCGGGAGGGCTGGTCGCCGTCGTCGGCGGCGGCCTTCACGGCGGTCACCACAAGGCGCTCGCGGGCCCGGGTGGCCGCCACGTAGAACAGCCGGCGTTCCTCGGCGAGCAGCGCGCCCGGGGTGAGCGGCTCGGCGAGGCCGTCGCGGCCGATCCGGTCGGCCTCCAGGAGCGAGCCGCGGCGGCGCAGGTCCGGCCAGAGCCCCTCCTGGACGCCGGCGACGACGACCAGCCGCCACTCCAGGCCCTTGGCGCGGTGTGCGGTCATCAGCCGTACCGCGTCGGGCCGGACCGTGCGGCGGGTGAGGGTGTCGGCGGCGATGTCCTGGGCGTCGAGCTCCTCCAGGAAGTTCAGCGCGCCGCGGCCGCCGGTGCGTTCCTCGGCGCGGGCCGCGGTCTCGAAGAGGGCGACCACCGCGTCGAGGTCGCGGTCGGCGTTGCGTCCGGCGGCGCCGCCGCGCCGGGCGGTCCGCTCCAGGCGCTGCGGCCAGGGGGTGCCGTCCCACAGCTCCCACAGCGCCTGCTCGGCGGTGCCGCCGCCGACGAGCAGTTCGCGGGCCTTGCGCAGCAGCAGGCCGAGCCGCTGGGCGCCACGGGCGTAGGCGGGGTCGTGCGCAACCAGGCGCTCGGGTTCGGCGAGCGCCCGGGCGATCAGCTCGTCGGAGGGGCGCGGCAGCGGCTGCCCGGCGGCGCGCTCCTCCTCGCGCAGGGCGCGGCCCAGACGGCGCAGGTCGGTGGCGTCCATCCCGCCGAGAGGGGAGGTCAGCAGGTCGAGGGCGGTCTCGGCGTCGAGCCGGCGGGGGGCGGCGGCCTCTTCGGTGGCCTCTTCGGTGGCCTCTTCGGTGGCCTCTTCGGCGGACCCGCCCGCCGCGTCCAGCGCCGCCCGTGCCGCGGCCCGCAGCGCCGTCAGCAGCGGGGCGACGGCCGGTTCGTGGCGCAGCGGCAGATCGTCGCCGTCGATGTCGAGCGGCACCCCGGCGGAGGTGAGCGCGCGGCGCACGGCGGGGATCGAGCGCCCCCCGGCGCGTACGAGGACGGCCATCTCGCCCCAGGGCACGCCGTCCTCCAGGTGGGCGCGGCGCAGGATGTCGGCGACGTTGTCCAGTTCGGCGCCGGGCGTCGGGTACGTGAACACCTCCACCCGGCCGCCCTCGCGCACGGCGGCCGGCTCGCGGTGGGCGCGTACCTGCCGGGCCGGGAGGCGGGTGAGCGGCATCCGGCGGGTCAGCGACCGGGTGGCCGCGAGCAGCTCGGCGCCCGAACGCCGGGAGGTGCCCAGGACCGCCACCGGGGCGGGGGTGCCGTCGCCGCGCCGGAAGGTCTCGGGGAAGTCGAGGATGCCGTTGACGTCCGCGCCCCGGAAGGCGTAGATCGACTGGTCGGGGTCGCCGAAGGCGATCAGCGTGCGGCCCGGGGAGCCCGGCCGCCCGGCCGCGCCCTGATTGCCGGCGAGCGCCCGCAGCAGCCGCACCTGCGCGACGTCGGTGTCCTGGTACTCGTCGACGTAGACGGCGTCGTAGGCGGCGGCCAGCTCGGCCGCGACCTCGGCGCGCCCGGCGAGCAGGACCGCGCGGTGCACCAGCTCGGCGTAGTCCAGGACGCCCTGGCCGTCCAGGACGTCGAGGTACTCGGCGAGGAAGCCCGCCGCGGCGCTCCAGTCGGGCCGACCGGTGCGCCGGGCGAAGTCGCCCAGGGCGTCCGGGCCCAGGCCCAGTTCGCGGCTGCGGGCCAGCACCGCGCGGACCTCGTCGGCGAAGCCCCGGGTGGTCAGGCAGGCCCGCAGCTCGTCCGGCCAGCTGATCCGGCCGCGGCCGGCGCCGGCCAGCTCCGCCTGCCCTTCGAGCAGCTCGCGGACGACCAGGTCCTGCTCGGGTCCGGACAGCAGCCGCAGCGGATCGGCGAACAGGTCGGCGTCCTGATGGGCGCGGACCAGGGCGTAGCAGAACGAGTGAAAGGTCGTGGCCTGCGGAATGAAGCTGGTGCGCAGCCGCGCCGCGAGCCGGTCGCGGAGCGCCACCGCGGCCTTCCGACTGAAGGTCAGGACGAGGATGCGCTCGGGGTCTGCGCCCGCCCGCACCCGGCGCGCCACCGACTCCACCAGCGTCGTGGTCTTGCCGGTGCCCGGCCCGGCCAGCACCAGCAGCGGCCCCTGGCCATGGTCAACCACGGCGCGCTGGTCTGCGTCCAAGGCAGGAGGATCCACCCGCTCCGGTGGCGTACGCACCAGTCGGTACGCACCGGAGGCGTCCCGCCGCTCCGCCCGGTAGGGCTGCGTCGGCGGGGCGGCCGAGAAGGAGGAACTCACGTGGATCGCCGGTCCTGAGGAGGGTGCTGGTCGTGGTGCGGATGCGGTGCGGGGCGCGCCGCGGTGCGGGGAGCCGGCCCTGCGGCCGGTCCGGCCGGGTGCCGTACGGCGGGGCGGCGGGGGCGGCCCGTGCCGTGGCGGCAGTGCCCGACGCTACGCCAGAAGCCGCGCGGGCCGCAGTCCGTCCCCCGGCCCCCCGCGCGCTGCCGGCGCGGCTACGGCTCCCCGGCGCCCTCCTGGCGCCCGTCCCAGCGGGCGCGCCGGAGGTCGAGCCTTGGTATGTGGTCCACTGCGGATCCGGGCGCCGCGCGCAGCGGTGTGCCCTCGTCCCGATAGTGCGCGAGCGCGCGCAGTTCGCTACCGGGCAGCAGCCGGCCGTCCGCGCGCACGACGCGCCACCAGGGCACCGCGCCGCCGTAGAGCGCCATCACCCTGCCGACCTGTCGCGGCCCGCCCACCCGTCGCCCATCGCCGCCCTTCGCCGGAAGCTCATCGGGCTGCCCCTCTTCATGGAGCCACTCCGCGACATCGCCGTACGTCATCACCCGGCCCGCCGGGATCAGCTCGGCGACGGCCAGGACCCGCTCCGCGTACTCGGGCAGCTCACCCGCCGCCCCATCTCCGGTCCCACTCATTCGGTCCATCCTGCCGCACGGCGCCGACAATGGGACCGGACACACGGTCCCGCACCACCTCGGAGGTCGGCGGCAGGGTGCCGCCCGCCGCGGCACGGGCGGGGTGACACCCGCTCCCGGACGGCAGCGGGGGACGAGGTTCCGCTTCCCGTACCCCCGAAATGCACCCTGATGCCCTCCTCCACCGGTCGGTCGTGCCACCATCTTCCGGACGGTGACTGGTGATACGAGATCAAGAAGAGACGGCCGAGCAGGGTGCAGCGCCTCCACGGGAGGCGGGCGCCCCTGACGCTCTGCCCGTCGACGCCACCGACCCCGCCCCCGACCCGGCCGCACCGACCGAGCGGCCGCAGCGGCGGCAGGTGGCACCAAAGGGGAAGCACCAACGGAGGCCGGCCACGGCTTCCGCTACCGAAAAGGCGAGCACGATCAAGAAGGCCGAACGACCCGGGGCGTCTGAGAGGCCGAAAGGGCCCGCGGAGCCCGAACCACCCGAGGGGCACAAGGAGGAGCCGGACACCGAGCAGCGAGGCGACCAGGACGAGCAGGTCGAGCACGGCAAGGACGCCGAGCCGGTGTCCGGCACGGCCCGGGCCAGGGCCCGTACGGGCTCGCACCGCGCCGACCTGAGCGCCGACGAGCACGGCGAGTTCCACGTCGACCGGGTCTCCGGCGACGAGCCGCTGCTGCCCGCCCGGGTGCACCGGCCCGCCGACCTGCTGCGGCTGCTGCTCGGCATCGCCGGGATCGCCCTGGTCCTCGGGCTCGCCACCTTCGCCCACGGCACCACCGCGGGCCTGGCGCGGGACATCGGCACCGGCGCGAAGGCCGCGCCACCGCTGCTGATCAACCTGGCCGGGCTGACCTCCAGCGTCCTGGTGCTGATCGTGCCGGTGGCGTTCGCCGTCGAGCGACTGATCAAGCGGGACGGGCTGCGGATCGCGGACGGGGTGCTCGCCGCCGTCCTCGCCCACGGGGTGTCGCTCGCCACCGACCTGTGGGTGGCCGAGTCCGCCCCCGCCTCCATCCGGGTCGCCCTGACCCAGCCACTGGCGAACGGTTCGCTCTCCGCCCCGGTGCACAGCTATCTGGCACCGGTGATCGCCTATATGACGGCGGTGGGGATGTCCCGGCGGCCGCGCTGGCGGGTCGCGATGTGGGTCGTGGTGCTGCTGGACGTGGTCGCGGTGCTGGTCGGCCGGTACACCACCCCGTTCGCGATCATCACGACGGTGCTGATCGGCTGGACCGTCGCGTACGGCACCCTCTACGCCGTCGGCTCCCCCAACGTCCGCCCCACCGGCCAGAACCTCCTCGCCGGGCTGCGCCGGGTCGGCTTCCACCCGGTCAGCGCGATGCGCGCGGAGGACGCCCAGCACGCCGACCAGACCGAGCAGAGCGACCGCGGCCGCCGCTACATCGTCACCCTGGAGGATGGCCCGCCGATCGACGTCACCGTCGTCGACCGCGAGCAGCAGGCCCAGGGGTTCTTCTACCGCGTCTGGCGGCGACTGTCGCTGCGCGGCATCAACCAGCGCCGCAGCCTGCAGTCGCTGCGCCAGGCCCTGGAGCAGGAGGCGCTGCTGGCGTACGCGGCCATCGCGGCCGGCGCCAACGCGCCCAAGCTGATCGCCACCTCGGAGCTCGGCCCGGACGCGGTGATGCTGGTCTACGAGCACATCGGGGGCCGCACCTTCGACTCGCTGGCCGACGAGGAGATCACCGACGCGCTGATGCACAGCGCCTGGCGGCAGGTCGAGGCGCTGCAGTCGCGGCGGATCGCGCACCGCCGGCTGGTCGGCGACGCCCTTCTGGTGGATCGTTCCGGCAACATCGTCCTGACCGAGCTGCGCGGCGGTGAGATCGCGGCCGGCGATCTCGTCCTGCGGATGGACATCGCCCAGCTGCTGGCCACCTGCGGGCTGCGGGTGGGCGCCGAGCGCGCGGTGGCCGCCGCCGTGGAGGTGCTCGGCCCGGACGCGGTCGCCGACAGCCTGCCGCTGCTGCAGCCGATCGCGCTCAGCCGCACCACCCGCGCCACCCTGCGCCAACTGGCCCGGGAGCGCTCCAAGCGGGAGCGGGAGGCGGTGCTGGCGGCGTCGCAGGCCGCCAAGGAGGCGCGGGAGGCACGCGAGGCGGAGGGCCCGAAGGACCGCAGGGCGATACGGGCCGAGCGGCACGCGGAGAAGAACGCCGAGAAGCGGGCCCTGGACGAGGCCTCCGAGGAGGCCCGCGAGGAGGATCTGCTCGCCCAGATCCGCCGGCAGGTCCTGCTGATCCGGCCCACCGCGGTGATCGAGCCGGCGAAGCTGGAACGGCTCAGCCCGCGGATCCTGATCAGCTGGATCGCCGGGGCGTTCGCCGCGTACCTGCTGCTGTCGCAGCTGACGCACTTCAACCTCGACGACGTCTTCAGCAGGGCCCAGTGGTGGTGGGTGCTGGTGGCGATGTTCTTCTCGGCGCTGACGTACATCGCGGCGGCGATGAGCCTGCTGGGCTTCGTCACCGAGAAGGTCGGCTTCGTCAAGACCGTCGTCGCGCAGATCGCGGGCAACTTCGTGAAGCTGGTGGCGCCCGCGGCGATCGGCGGAGTCGCGCTCAACACCCGCTTCCTGCAGCGTGCCGGGGTCCGGCCGGGCCTGGCGGTGGCGAGCGTGGGCGCCTCCCAGCTGTTCGGCCTGGGCAGCCACATCCTGCTGCTGCTGACCTTCGGCTATCTGACCGGCATGCAGAGCAGACAGGACCAGTTGTCGCCGTCCCGTACGGTCATCGCCGGTCTGCTGACGGTGGCGGTGCTGGTGCTGGTGGTGACGGCGGTTCCGGTGCTGCGGAAGTTCGTGGTGACGCGGCTGCGGTCGCTGTTTGCCGGTGTGGTGCCGCGGATGCTGGACATCCTGCAGCGCCCGCGGAAGCTGATCACCGGCATCGGCGGGATGCTGCTGCTGACGGCCGCGAACGTGATGTGCCTGGACGCCTCGATCCGCGCGTTCGGCGGCGGCGACCAGCTCAGTTACGCCAGCATCGCGGTGGCCTTCCTCGCCGGCAACGCGCTGGGGTCGGCGGCGCCGACACCGGGCGGTCTGGGCGCGGTCGAGAGTGCGCTCATCACGGCGCTGACGCTGGGGGGCCTGGGCGGCGACATCGCCTTCCCCGCGGTGCTGCTGTTCCGCCTGATGACGTTCTGGCTGCCGGTCCTGCCGGGCTGGCTGGCCTTCACCCACCTGACGCGCAAGGGCGAGATCTGAGCGGGCCGTGGGCGACGAGCCCCACGCACCACGAAGGCGCCGGTCCGTACCGCACGGACCGGCGCCTCGACGTTCGGCAGTAATGGGGTAGTCGACCAGCTTCTCTTGCTCTCCCCTTTTTTCTCCC
>NZ_JBVIRA010000002.1:23997-43140 GCF_055576575.1 Streptomyces sp. NPDC033270 | reverse complement strand
AACACGAAGGCCACCCCCCACACCCCCCCCCTCCCCCCCCCCCCCCCCCCCCCCCCCCCCCCCCCCCCCCCCCCCCCCCCCCCCCCCCTCGACGTTCGGCAGCAGTGGCCTAGTAGACCGGCTTCTCCGGCTCGACCGTGTTGACCCAGCCGATGACGCCGCCGCCGACGTGCACCGCGTCGGCGAAGCCCGCGGACTTCAGCACGGCCAGCACCTCGGCCGAGCGGACGCCCGTCTTGCAGTGCAGGACGATCTTCTTGTCCTGCGGGAGGTCCTGGAGGGCGTTGCCCATCAGGAACTCGTTCTTCGGGATCAGGCGGGCGCCGGGGATGGCGACGATCTCGAACTCGTTCGGCTCGCGGACGTCGATGATGTCGATCTTCTCGTCGGCGTCGATCCACTCCTTGAGCTGCAGAGGAGTGATCGTCGAGCCGGCCGCCGCTTCCTGGGCCTCCTCGGAGACCACGCCGCAGAACGCCTCGTAGTCGATGAGCTCGGTGACGGTGGGGTTCTCCCCGCAGACCGCGCAGTCGGGGTCCTTGCGGACCTTGACCTGACGGTAGGTCATCTCCAGTGCGTCGTAGATCATCAGACGGCCGACCAGCGGATCGCCGATGCCGGCGAGCAGCTTGATGGCCTCGTTGACCTGGATGGAGCCGATGGAGGCGCACAGCACACCCAGGACGCCGCCCTCGGCGCAGGAGGGCACCATGCCCGGCGGCGGGGGCTCGGGGTACAGGCAGCGGTAGCAGGGGCCGTGCTCGGACCAGAAGACCGAGGCCTGGCCGTCGAAGCGGTAGATCGAGCCCCACACGTACGGCTTGTTCAGCAGCACGCAGGCGTCGTTGACCAGATAGCGGGTGGCGAAGTTGTCCGTGCCGTCCACGATCAGGTCGTACTGGCTGAAGATGTCCATCACGTTGTCGGCTTCGAGCCGCTCCTGGTGAAGGACCACGTTCACGTACGGGTTGATGCCCTTGACGCTGTCGCGCGCGGACTCGGCCTTGGAGCGGCCGATGTCCGACTGGCTGTGGATGATCTGGCGCTGGAGGTTCGACTCGTCGACCTCGTCGAACTCCACGATGCCGAGCGTCCCCACGCCCGCCGCCGCCAGGTACATCAGCGCGGGCGAGCCCAGGCCGCCGGCGCCGACACACAGCACCTTGGCGTTCTTCAGCCGCTTCTGCCCGTCCATCCCGACATCGGGGATGATCAGGTGGCGGGAGTACCTGCGGACCTCGTCGACGGTGAGCTCCGAAGCGGGCTCGACCAGGGGTGGCAGCGACACGGATGACCTCAACAAGGGGGTTGGTCGGTATCTGAGGACTGACTTGTCTCCCCGTAACACTGCCACGCCCCTGTTCATTCCGAGACACCCGGTCCGATGCGCGAGACGATTTCGTCCCAGTAGCCGGGCAGCGACGCCCAGGCGTCCTCGGCCCCGCCGGCCCCCGAGGCGGCCCCGCGGTCGGTGACGCACACGGTGCCCGCCCCCTGCCAGCGGGCGATCCGCAGCGCCTCGTCCAGGTGCGTGCGCGGCACGCTGTGCACGAGGTGGCAGAACCGCTCCGGAGCGTAGTCGGCCGTCCACTCGGCCACCTGCGACCAGCGGTAGTCGGCCCAGCGGCCGGCGAAGGTGACGAGCTGGTCGGCGGACTCGGCGTAGCCGGGGTGGGGGTGGGTGCCGTGTCCGAAGACGAGGTGACCGCCGTCGCACAGGGTGCGCAGGGCGCCGGCGAGCCGTCGGATGGCGGGCAGCAGCGCCCGGTCGGCGGGGCAGTTCGCCAACCAGAAGCCGTCGGTGCGGTACCACTCCAGGTAGCGGTGCGCGTCGGAGATCAGCTCGGCGAAGGGGCGCGTACCCAGGCGCACGTCCAGGCGTCCCAGCACTCGGACACCCGTCTCACGCAACCGGGCGGCGGCCGGCAGGCAGTGCGGGTCGGGGCGGGTCCCGGGCCCGTTGGAGACGTCGAGCACCGTCCAGTGCACCAGCCCCGGGGAGCAGCGCAGCAGCCCGGCCCATTCGGTGGGCGCCAGCAGCGGATGGGCCAGGCCCGGCGCGCCGACGCCGAGCGGGGCGGGCCCGGTCGGGGCGCGGGTGGCACCGGCCGGAGTGATCAGATACGACATGCGGCCTCCATCCAGATGTCGGCGAGGGACTCCTCCAGCACGATCCGGGGGCGCCAGCCGAGCCGGTCGCGGGCGGTGCGCACGTCCGCCTGCTGCCAGGTGCCGCAGCCGTCCGGGTAGGGGTAGGTGGCGGGCGGCGAGCCGGCCTGGTGCTCGGCGGACGGACCGGGGATGACCAGCCGGGCCGGCGGGGAGTCCAGCTCGTGCAGCGCACCGCCGAAGCCGGCGACCCGGGCGAGCACGGAGGCGGCCTCGCGCAGCCTTACGGCGCGGCCGGTGCCGATGTTGACCACGCCCTGCGCGGCCGACAGCGAGGCGGCGTGCACGGCCCGGGCCACATCCCGTACGTCGACGAAGTCCCGCTGTACGCCGAGCCCGCCGAGCTTGAGTTCGCTGTCCCCGGACTGCATGGCGCGGCGCATCGCCTCGGCGAGCCGGCCGAGCGGTGAGCCGGCCGGGGTGCCGGGACCGACCGGGGAGAAGACCCGCAGGACGACCGCGTCGAGCCCGGAGCCCAGGACCAGTTCGGTGGCGGCCAGTTTGCTGACGCCGTACGGCCCTCCGGGGCGCGGCACCGCGTCCTCGGCGGTCGAGGAGCCGGGCTGGGAGGGCCCGTATTCGGAGGCGCAGCCCAGGTGGACGAGCCGGGCGCCGCAGCCGCTGCGGCGCAGCGATTCGCAGATGGTGGCGACCGCGACGGTGTTGTGCCGGGTCAGCTCGCGGGCGCCGCCACGGGTGGCGCCGGCGCAGTTGACGACCACTCCGGGGTGCACCGCGTCCAGGAAGCGGGTGAGCGCCCCGGGGCTGCCGGTGGCGAGGTCGAAGCGGACGTCCGCGTCGTCGCCCCGCCCGAGGGCGGTGAGCTGGACGGCGGGGTCGGCGAGCAGGCGGTCGGCGACATAGCGGCCCAGGTAGCCGTTGGCGCCGATGAGCAGCACCCTCATCGTGCGACCCCCCGGTCCGCGGTACGTGTGGTCGGCTGGACGTTCATGTGTCGCGCTCCTAAAGCGGATCGAGGGAAGTGCGTCGGCTTCGGCCGCGGGGACGGCCTCCGCCCCGGGGGCGGCGGCCGCGTGGGGGAAGGGGTCCGCGGCGAAGCGTCCGAAGAGGCCGTTTCGGGGTGCCTCTTCGGGGGTGGTGCGGGGGTGGGACGCCGGTGTGGCGATGCGGGACGGCGGGCACCTGGGGTGGTCCGCGCGGTCACGGCCCAGGTGGCCTTGCCGGTCCGGCGGGGCCGGGCGAGTGCGCGCAGGCTCCGGTGAGCGCCCGCAGCCCGTAGGCGAGGAGGCCCAGGGCGGCGGCCGTACAGGCCACGGCGGGTACCGCGGCCGGTCCCGCGGGAGCGGTCAGCGCCTCCACCGGGACGACGAGCGGGGCCAGGCCGGGGAGCCGGGCGATCAGCACCAGCGCCGGGGCGAGCGCCTCCAGGGCGGCGGCCCAGGCCAGGCCGGCGGCGGCCGCCTCGGGGAAGCCGTGGACGGCGAGCAGCCGGGCGAGGAAGAGCAGCACGCCCAGCGCGGCCGCCGCGGCCACCGCCGCCGCCCCGCCGCTGCCGAAGACCGCTCCCGCGCCCAGGAGCAGCGCCACCAGCGCGCCCAGGAAGAGCGCCGTGGCGGCGAGCAGCAACGGCCTGGTGCGGGCGGCGAGCTCCCCCAGGCCGCGGCTGGCGGCCAGGCCGCGCCGCCCGCGCAGCGCGAACCAGTGGGCGCAGCCGGCCGCGGGCAGGACGGCGAAGGAGAGCGCCACGGCGGTGGCGACGGCGGGCCGTGGGTGCGCGTACGGCAGGTCGGGGCCACCGGCCAGCAGCTCCGCGAGCAGCCGGTCGCCGAACACCGCGTACCCGGCCGTCCAGCAGATCCACAGGCCCGCGGTGCGCGAGCCGGCGCCGTGGTGGCGCGCCCGCAGCGGCCCGGACCGTACGGCCAGCCGGACGGCGAGGGCCAGCAGGACGACACCGGCCGCGCCGACGGCCAGACGGAAGGCGGGGCCCGCCGGCTGACCCACCGAGGCGAGCGCGGCGACGGTCGCGCCGCAGAGCGCGCCGGGGAGCAGCTGCAGCGCGGCGCCGCAGCGTCCGCCCCACCCCCGGCCCCGCCCTCCGCCCGCTTCCTGCGTGCCCTGCTCCGCGCGCGGCACCCGGGCGTAGAGCTCCTCCGCGAGCGAGAAGACGTCGCGGTGCCGGAAGCGTGCGGCCGTGCGGTCGGTGACGCCGTGCGCCTCCAGGCCGGCGGCGATCTCCAGCGCGTCGACGGCGTGTGCGCACAGCTTCTGATGACGGTGCATCAGGGCGCGTACGGGGTCGGCCGGGCCGCGGCGCGCGGGGCGGGCGGCGGTCCGCTCCCCCGTGGCGGGGCGGGCCTCCCCCGTGGTTCCGGGGGCGCGGGTGGTGCCCCCTTCGGGCGCGGTCATGATGCTGCATCCCCCTTCGCCGGGGCCTGCGTACCGACGCCCTGTTCGGGGCGGGGGTGACCGGCGGGCTCCCGGGGCGGGCGGCCGGGGGCGGCCGCGGCGGTGCGCTCCTGCGCGTACGCCGGGCGGCCGGGGCGGCCGCGGCGCCGGAGCCCGTCACGGTTGCCGGCGTGCGCCACATCGGCCATGCCGGTGACCAGCGCCACGCCCACCACACCCATCGCACACATCACGTCCAGCACACCCGTCACCACTGCCATCTCCCTCACGCTGACCTCGCCTGCCTCATCGCCCTGCCCTGCCTGTCCCACCGGCCGTCTCATGTCTCGGACATCACCGGAACTCCGGCCGGCCGCTCCCCCTCCGGCACCGCCCAGCTGGGCGTGCGGCCGGCCGGCGCGACCGCCTTGACGGCGGTGGTCGCGGCCCAGCGGCCGGGGACATGGGACTCGGCGGGGCGGGCGAAGGGCTGCGGAACGCCCTGGGCGTCCAGCGTGCGGTGGTCGGCCGGGCGGGCCGGGGCGCGCGAGATCAGCTCCAGGTAGATGCCGCGGAATGCCGCGACGTTCTGCTCCACCGTGAACAGTTCGAGCGCCCGCGCCCGGGCCGCCGCGCCCAGCCGGGCCCTGCGGTCCGGGTCGCCGAGCAGCGCACGGCACGCCTCGGCGAGGGCACGCGGGTTGCGCGGCGGGACGACCAGGCCGGTGCCGCCGATGACCTCGCACACCGCGCCGGCATCGGTCGACACCGTGGCCCGACCGCAGAACATCGCCTCCACCAGGGAGCGCGGAAAGCCCTCGACGACGCTGGAGAGCACCACCACCGCACCGGAGGCATAGGCGTCCGCCAGGCTCGGCACCTCGGGACTGCCGACCTCCTCGAAGCTGACCGGGTTCTCGCCGACGGTGCGGGCGTCGGCCGCCTCGTCGGGGAAGAGCTGGGCGGCCAGCGCCCGGCACTGCGCCAGATAGCCGGGCGCCTGCGGATCGCGGCCCACCCCGCCGATGATCCGGAGTGTCGCCTCCGGCTCGGCCCTGCGGACCTCGGCGAACGCGTGCAGCAGCGCCACCAGGTCCTTCGCGGGCTCGACGGCGCCGACCCACACCAGCGTCTTGGAGTCGTCGGCCGGGGCGTCGGCCACCGCGGCGAAGGGGGCGGCGTCCATGCCCGGGTAGACCGTGCGCAGCCGGGCCCGGTCGGCGCCGCAGTGCTCCTGCCAGCGGCGGGCGTGGGTGTTGCCGGGCGTGACCAGGGCGGCCTGGGCGTAGGTCTCGGCGGCCAGCGCGCCCTGGAAGGCGGCGAGCAGCGCGCGCACCGGAGCGCTCAGCGGCGCCGCGGCACGTGCGAGGTAGTGCTCGCGCAGCCGTACGCCGCACTCGGTGACCAGCAGCGGAGTACCGAAGAAGCGTTTAGCCAACAGCCCGGGGAGGGCCGCCGCCCCTCCGGAGGTGGCGTGGCAGAGGTCCACCCCGTCGAGGCCGGGGGTCTCCCGGTCGCCGTACCAGTCCAGCGACAGCGGGCGCAGCGCGAGTTCGAGCTGCGCGGCGACCGCCAGCAGGTCGTTGACCTGCGCGCCGTGGACGGCCGGCAGCGCGCGCGGGCCGTGGCAGGCGGCCTCCAGGGCGCGTACGGCGTCCTCGGAGCGGAGCAGGGCGGGCAGTCCGCCATGCTCGCGGGCCCGTTCGGCGAGCCCGTAGAGACCACTGGCGAAACGGTCCGCCTTACTGGTCAGAGAGTTGTCGGGGATTCCCCCGGGGCCCGTCTGCCGATCGCCGGTCGGAGCCGTGGCGAAGGCCGTGACCAGATCGCCGAAGTGCTCGGCGAAGCGGCGCCGTTCGCGCCGGCCGGGCGCGCGGCCCCGGCGCTCGTCCGCGCCCCGGAGGTGCTCGGCGGGGAAGCCGCCCCACAGGGGAGCGCCGCGCACCAGCCGTACGTACTCCGGAAGGTCGGGTCTTGTCCCCGCCTCCTGCCGCGCCTGCGTGCTCAGGGCGTAGACCTCGAAGTCATGGCCGGTGAGCCCGCGTACGAGCCGGTCGCACCACGCATGCGATCCACCGGACGCATACGGATAGCCACCCTCGGTGAGCAGTCCAATGCGCACGACTGCACCCCCGTCCTCCCATATCGACGACCCTGGCGCGACGGCACGGCCGTCACCTGGCAGGAAGAAGTTATGCAAAAGGGCCGGTGGCGCGATGGACGGTTGTCCGTTGCGCCACCGGAAGGGGTGAAAGCACGTAACTTTCCCCACACGAGGGCGTTTCGCCGCGCTATGTGATCGCCACGCCACAGCCCGTAGCGCACGGCCGGCGGTGCGGCCGCCACCGCCCGATCAGCGCTGGGTGGGGAACGGCCAGGAGTTGGGGCGGCAGGTCGCGCCGTCCGTCGTCAGGAACTTCGTCTGCTGCATCATCACCGGGGCCAGTGCGCCCTGCCGGGAGCAGGCCTCGTGGTTGTGCCCGAGCCGGTGGCCGACCTCGTGGTTGATCAGCATCTGGCGGTAGGCGAGCATCTTGTCGGGCCCGTAGGTCTTGGCGCCCTGCGCCCAGCGGTAGGCGTTGATCATGACGCGGTCGGTCGCCGCCGAGTCACAGGAGACGTTGTCCTCGGTGGTGTCGAGACCGGACTTGGCACACCACGTCGCGGTGGTCCCCGGGCTCGCCAGCGTGATCACGAAGTCGGCGCTGCCGGACGCCACCCGCTGGAAGGTCCGCTGCCCGCCGTGCGCCCAACTCCGGTCGTCGTTGAGGGTCTTGTGCACCGCCTCGGCGAACAGCGCGCCGTCCAGCGGGAGTCCCTCCTCGACGTCGACCCGATAGCGCAGCACCTTGCCGCCGCCCGGCGCCTTGGCGTCGCCGCCGGCCGGCCTGAACCGGCCGCTGCCCGTCAGATCCGCGGCCAGCGGGAAGACCTGCGTCATCTTCTCGTCGTAACTGGCCGGCTTGGCGTCCTGGGTGGGTCTGGTCTGCGACCGGGAGGCCTCGTCGCCGACGCCGTCGACCCGGTCGTTGCCGCTGCTGGCCTGCGGGTCCCCGCCGTCCTTGTGCTGCTCGGCGACCTGGCCCGCGATGACGACGGCGAGCACCGTGGTCACCGCCGCGGCCGCGGCGCCGGTGAACGTCCGGCCCTTGCCGCCCTTCCTGGCGCCGTGCGGCTCGGGCGCATCAGACGGGTCGTCGAACTCCCCGTCCGGGTCCGGGCCGTCCGGGCGGCCCGGCGCCGCACCCTGCGCGCCCACCGCGGCGGCCCGGTCCGGCTCGTCGATCCCCTCGCGCGCGAAGACCACCGAGCGCCCGGTGAACCGGCCGCCGGGCGGCACCCGCTGCCCGCCGGGCGCCCCGGCCCGGAACACGTCGTCGTCGGCCTCGTAGGGGTCCTGCCCGTCGAAGGCGTCGAGATATTCGCGGCGCGGTCCCGCGGCGACGCCGGGGAAGGCCATCGGCTGCGTACCGGACATCTCCGCGCGCGGGCGGGGAATCCTGGGCGCGCCCTGTCCGGGCGCCATCGGGGACGCCGGCGCGGTGGGGAACGCGCCCCAGCCGCCGCCCGGCTCGCGCTGCTCGGGGTGCCCGCCGCGCACCGTCTCCCCCTCGACCGGCTCGCGCCTGCGGCGGCCGGAGCCCGGTCCCGGCGGGGGCGTCCGGCCGCCACCGGGCGGCGCGGCCGTCGGCGAGGGGGCTTCGGTCTCCGGCCGGCTACGGCGGCTATGGCGTCCCACGGGGCGTGTCAGCTCCTGCCCGCATCGGCGGTCACGTCGGTCACTTCACAGTCGAGCAGGTCGCGGACGGCCCGCGCGACCGCCTCCGGGTACTCCATCATCGCCACATGCCCCGCCTCCGGCAGCGTCAGCAGACGCGAACCGCGGAACGCCGCGGCCGCCCGCCGCGCCATCCGGAAGGACACCAGGCGGTCGCGTCCACCGTAGACGAGAAGCGTCGGGGCGAGCACCCGCTCTGCCTGACGCCACAAATTGTGCTGCCCGCCGAGCGTGTAGGAGTTCACCAGAGCGCGCGCCGAGCGCTCCATCACCTCCCAGAAGTAAGGGAGTTCGAGCCGCCGGGCGTACTCGTCGACCGCGGAGTTGAAGCCCTCCGGGCTGACCCGTGCGGGGTCGCCGTAACAGAGCGCCAGCACCTCGCGGGTGCGGCGCTCGGGGGTCCAGTCCCGGGTGAGCCGGCCGAAGAGCCGGCCGGTGCCGGGGACGGCGAGCAGCGCCGTGGGCACCGCGGCCAGCTGCGGGCGCAGCTCGGGCAGCGCCGGTGAGATCAGCGTCAGGGTGCGCACGAGGTCCGGCCGCGCCGCCGCCACCCGGGTCGCCACGGCGCCGCCCATGGAGTTGCCGATGAGGTGTACGGGGCCGCGCCCGGCCGCGTCGAGGTAGCGGATGACCACCCGGGCCTGCGCGGAGACGGAGTAGTTGCCGTCGGCCGGCGGCGGCGACTGCCCGAAGCCGGGCAGGTCGATCGCCTCGCCGTCGACCCGGTCGGCGAGCAGCGGCATCAGACCGGACCAGTTCAGCGCGGAGCCGCCGAGGCCGTGGAGGTACAGCGCGGGCTCGCGGCCGGGCCCGGCACCGTCCTCGCCGGAGCCGTCCGCCTCGCCGTCCCGTCCGGCCGGCGCCCGCACCGTCAGCGTCAGGCCCGGCAGTGTCACGGTGCGCACCGTCTCCGCCGCACCGCGCCGACCGGGGCCGGCCGGGGGCACCGGGAGGGCTGCGGTCGCGGTGTCCGGCGACTCGGTCGAAGACATGGGGTCGATGTTACGAGACGATCACGCCCCCGATTGTGTGTTCGCGGTCACACACCGCATCGCGCTGCCGCGGCGGCTCTCCTAGGCTCGTAGGCAAGGGCAGTCGCCCCGAGGCCCTGCTGTCACGCCTGGCACCGGCCGACGAAGCGAGTCCACGAGGAAGTCCGCGAGATTAGGGAGCCATCATGCGCGTCGACCCGACAGACCCGGACACTTTCGAGGACGAGGAAGCCGCCACCGAAATTGACGTGGAGGCCCCGGAAGCGGACGCCGCGGAGCAGTACACGGATCTCTCTCCGCACCGCGACGAACCGCTGACCGGCGCCGACCCGGACGCGGCCAACGAGGCGGATCGCGCCGAACAGGCCCGCGTGGTGGAACTCAACGAAGACGAATACCGATGACCTGGGGCGTTATGTCGGGTTGCGGATGCCGTACCGGACAGAAATTCTCACCCCGGACCGCGCACAGCCGGGTTACCCAAAAGTACGATGGCGGGCGCGGTGCACCACCTTGCACGGGCCGCGTACGGAACGATTTCTGGGAGGCAGCGTGAGCGCCATCGAGCAGACCGAGGCGGCGCGCCCGCGGGGCACACGCCTGCCACGCCGAGCCCGACGCAACCAGCTTCTGGGCGCGGCCCAGGAGGTGTTCGTCGCCCAGGGCTACCACGCGGCCGCCATGGACGACATCGCCGAGCGCGCGGGCGTCAGCAAGCCGGTGCTCTACCAGCACTTCCCGGGCAAGCTGGACCTCTACCTCGCGCTGCTCGACCAGCACTGCGAGGCGCTGCTGCAGTCGGTGCGCTCGGCGCTGGCCTCGACGACCGACAACAAGCAGCGGGTGGCGGCGACGATGGACGCCTACTTCGCCTACGTGGAGGACCCGGGCGGCGCCTTCCGCCTGGTCTTCGAGTCGGACCTGACCAATGAGCCGGCCGTGCGCGAGCGGGTGGACAAGGTGTCCCTGGAGTGCGCGGAGGCCATAAGCGCGGTGATCGCCGAGGACACCGGCCTGTCGCAGGACGAGTCGATGCTGCTCGCCGTGGGACTGGGCGGGGTCTCCCAGGTGGTGGCGCGCTACTGGCTCTCCTCCGGCAGCCAGGTCCCGCGGGACACCGCGGTGCAGCTGCTGACCTCGCTCGCCTGGAAGGGCATCGCCGGCTTCCCGCTGCACGGCAGCGACACGCACTGACCGTGTTCGCTGCTGGCGTGGTCCAGGGCGTCCTGCGCGTCCCCGTACCGGGCTAATGTGTGCTGGGTACAGCGCGGATTGCCGCGCATCCTCCCCCAGCTGAGGCTGGGGACCCCCAGACCGTCGGAGGGACAAAAGCCGTGGAGGTCAAGATCGGCGTGCAGCACGCGCCCCGCGAGATCGTTCTGGAGAGCGGGCAGTCTGCCGAGGAGGTCGAGCGTGCGGTGTCCGACGCGCTGGCCGGCAAGTCGGAGCTGCTGAAGCTGGTGGACGAACACGGCCGCAAGGTCCTGGTCCCGGCGGACCGGCTGGCCTATGTGGAGCTCGGCGAGCCGGCCGGCCGCAAGGTCGGGTTCGGCGCGCTCTGACCGGCGGGGCGCCGGCAGCGGCGTCCGTGAGCGAAGAGACAACAAGGGGGCGGTGGCCCGGGGATTCCCGGGCACCGTCCCCTTCTTCCGTTCCGGTCGGGTCCGGTCTTGTTCCGTTTCCGGTTCCGGATCCGGATCTCCGCAGATCAGGCCGTTCGGGGCGGCCCGGCTGCGCTGATCAGGCAGGGGACCCGCGGCGGGAGGGTTGCTGCCGCCGCCCCCTGGGTACGACCGCCTACGACCGATTTGTTCGTCCGATCGGCACCGCGCCCACCAGCGCGGGAACACCAGCACGCGGGAGGGAACAGCATGATCTGGGAAGCGCTCGGAGCCGTCCTCATCGGCCTGGCCATCGCCCTGTCCGCCGTGCACTGGCTGCCCGACCGCTTCCCCGCGCGCACCCTCACGCTGGCGACCGGCCCGGTGGCGGCGCTGCTCGGCGCCCTGCTGACCCGCTCGATCCTCGGCCCCGGGTACCCCGTACAGGTACTTCTCGCCGCGGTCGCCGTGGGTGCGGCGCTGCTCTCGGTCCTGGCGCGCCCGCCGCGCCACCGTCTTCGGCGGCCGGCCGCACCGCTGAAGGGGCACCGGACGGCCTGAACCACCCGGCGCCGCCGTCAGCGGGTCGAGGTCAGGCCGCGAGCCCCAGCGCCGCCATCCGCTTGGTGTGCGCCTCGGTGATCCGGGAGAACATCCGGCCCACCTCGGCCAGGTCGAAGCCGTCGGCGACCCCGCCCACCAGCATCGTGGAGAGCGCGTCGCGGTCCGCGACGACCCGCTGCGCCTGCGAGAGCGCCTCGCCCATCAGCCGCCGCGCCCACAGCGCCAGCCGCCCGCCGACCCGCGGTTCGGCCTCGATGGCCGCGCGCACCTTCTCGATCGCGAAGGACGCGTGCCCGGTGTCGTCCAGGACGGCCAGCACCAGATCGCGGGTGTCGGAGTCGAGCCGCGCGGCGACCTCGCGGTAGAAGTCACTGGCGATCGAATCGCCGACGTACGCCTTGACCAGGCCCTCCAGCCAGTCCGACGGCGCCGTCTGGCGGTGGAATTCGTCCAGTGCGGCGGCGAACGGCTCCATGGCCTCGTTCGGCTCCGCCTCGATCTGCGCGAGCCGCTCCCGCAGCCGCTCGAAGTGGTGGAACTCGGCCGAGGCCATCTTGGCCAGCTCGGCCTTGTCGTCCATCGTCGGCGCCAGCTTGGCGTCCTCCGCCAGGCGCTCGAAGGCGGACAGCTCGCCGTATGCGAGCGCGCCGAGCAGGTCGATCACGGCGGCCCGGTACTGCGGGTCGGCGGATGCCTGCACCCAGTTCTGGGCGGCGATCCCGGTGAGTTCTTGCGCGTCAGCCGCGGCGTTGTCAGGCGTTCCCATGACCGGCACAATAGCCCGCCCGGCGGCTGGGGGAAGGCCCTGGTCAGCCACTTCCGCCCGGCCGCGGGAACGGCTCGCGGGCTGCGCACGAGCCGCGCGCCCCGACGTGATGTATTCCTCACTCATACAAGCCTTCGGATGGGTACGCGATATCCGGGGTACAGTGGTATTGGACCTGCCGGTAACCGGTGGGTCGTTCCACGAAGCGGATGCCCGGTCGGTGGCCCGATCGGCTCCAAACCGACCGCCCTCCCCCGCGGCGCGTACGAGATACGCACAGCAGGAGGGACACCGCTCGCGGCAGGAGTGCCTGAGCGTTGGCAGTGGTCCCGCCCCATCGGCCGTCATCAGGCCGACCCGTACGAACCCGTACGACGGAGCGGTACGACCCCCTTCGCCGCCTCACGCCGCGTCTCACAGAAGAGGCAAGATTCTGTCTACGTTCCGAGACCTCGGGATTTTCCCCGAGACGGCCGAGGCCCTGGAGGCCGTCGGCATCATCTCCCCCTTTCCCATCCAGGAGCTGACGCTCCCCGTCGCCCTCTCCGGCAACGACGTCATCGGCCAGGCCAAGACCGGCACGGGCAAGACCCTGGGCTTCGGCCTGCCGCTCATCGAGCGCGTCACGGTCCCCGTGGACGTCGAGGTGGGCCGCTCGCAGCCCGAGCAGCTGACCGAGGCGCCGCAGGCCCTCGTCGTCGTCCCCACGCGCGAGCTGTGCCAGCAGGTCACCAACGACCTGCTCACCGCCGGCAAGGTCCGCAACGTCCGGGTCCTGGCGATCTACGGCGGCCGTGCCTACGAGCCGCAGGTCGAGGCCCTGAAGAAGGGCGTCGACGTCATCGTCGGCACGCCCGGCCGGCTGCTGGACCTCGCGGGCCAGAAGAAGCTGGACCTCTCCCACGTGCGCACCCTCGTCCTGGACGAGGCCGACGAGATGCTCGACCTGGGCTTCCTGCCCGACGTCGAGAAGATCATCCAGCTGCTGCCGGCCAAGCGGCAGACCATGCTGTTCTCCGCGACCATGCCCGGCCAGGTCATCTCGCTGGCCCGCCGCTACATGTCGCAGCCCACGCACATCCGCGCCACCGCGCCGGACGACGAGGGCCAGACCGTCGCCAACACCACCCAGCACGTCTTCCGCGCGCACTCCATGGACAAGCCGGAGATGGTCTCGCGCATCCTCCAGGCCGAGGGCCGGGGCCTGGCGATGGTGTTCTGCCGTACGAAGCGGACCGCCGCCGACATCGCCGACCAGCTCTCCCGGCGCGGCTTCGCGTCCGGCGCGGTGCACGGCGACCTCGGCCAGGGCGCCCGCGAGCAGGCGCTGCGCGCCTTCCGTAACGGCAAGGTCGACGTCCTGGTCTGCACCGACGTCGCCGCCCGCGGCATCGACGTCGAGGGTGTGACGCACGTCATCAACTACCAGTCCCCCGAGGACGAGAAGACCTACCTGCACCGCATCGGCCGCACCGGCCGGGCGGGCGCCAAGGGCACCGCGGTCACCCTCGTCGACTGGGACGACATCCCGCGCTGGAAGCTGATCAACAAGGCGCTGGACCTGCCGTTCGACGAGCCGGAGGAGACCTACTCCACCTCGCCGCACCTCTACGAGCAGCTGCACATCCCCCAGGGCACCAAGGGCGTGCTGCCGCGCGCCGAGCGCACCCGGGCCGGACTCGCGGCGGAAGAGGTCGAGGACCTGGGCGAGACCGGCGGCCGCGGCCGCGGCTCCCGCAAGGGCGGCAGCCCCGCCGTGACTGAGGAGCGCCCGCCGCGCACCCGTACCCCGCGTCAGCGCCGCCGTACCCGCGGCGGCGCACCGCTGGACGAGTCGGCCACCTCCGAGGCTCAGGAGACCGGGTCGCCGGTCGCCGGGGACGCCCCGGACGCCGAGGCACCGCGTCAGCCGCGCCGGCGCCGTCGTACCCGCGGCAGCCAGACCGCGGTGGCGGCAGCCGTACCGGCCCCGGCCACCGAGGCTGCGAACGCCGCCGCCGTGGTGACCGAGGCTCCGGCCGAGCCCGCCAAGCCGCGCCGGCGCCGTACCCGTGCCGCCCGTCCGGTGGCCACGGAGACCTTCCAGACCGTCGAGACCGCGGCGATCGCGCTCGCCGCGGCGCAGGGCACGGCGGTCGCCGCCGAGTCCGCCGAGGTGACGGAGGCCGTCGAGGCACCCGCCGCACCGCGCCGCCGGACCCGCAGCGCCGCCAAGGCCGCCGCCGAGACGGCACCGGTAGCGGTGACCGAGGCCGCGGTGGAGACCGCGGACGCCGTGGTGGACGCGGCACCGGCCAAGCCCAAGCGGACCCGGAAGACGGCCGCCGCCAAGGCCGCCGAGGCCGCGGTGGAGACCGCCGAAGGCACCGCCGACGCACCGGCCAAGCCCAAGCGCACCCGCAAGGCCGCCGCCGCCAAGCCCGTCGCCGAGGCGACTGCGGAGACCGCCGAGGCGCCCGCCAAGCCCAAGCGGACCCGGAAGACGGCCGCCGCCAAGGCCGCCGAGGCCGCGGTGGAGACCGCCGAAGGCACCGCCGACGCACCGGCGAAGCCCAAGCGCACCCGCAAGGCCGCCGCCGCCAAGCCGGCCGTCGAGGCCGCGGCGGACACCGCCGAGGCCAAGCCGGTCCGCCGCCGGACCCGTGCCAAGGCGACCACCGCCGAGGCGACGCCCGAGAGCTGACGCTCGCTTCACCCCGACGACCCGGCCCCGCTTCCCCGCGGGTGCCGGGTCGTCGGCGTCCCGGCCCGGTTTCGCCGCCCGGCCCGGATAACCTCATGGCATGAGCAGGCCGCCGACCCTCACGCTGCCCCCGTGCGCCCGCGCGTACCGACTCGACACCGAGCGCGGTGCGTTCGCCGTACACGACGCCCACCCCGACGGCGCACCGATCGGGACGGCCTTGCTGGTGCCCGGGTTCACCGGCAGCAAGGAGGACTTCATCGCCCTGCTGGCGCCGCTGGCCGCGGCCGGGTTCCGCGCGGTGGCGGTGGACGGCCGCGGCCAGCACGAGTCCCCCGGCCCGCGTGAGGAACGGGCCTATGCGCAACGGGAGTTGGCCCTTGACGTGCTGGCCCAGGCGCGGGCCGTGCACGACCCCGGCAGCGGCCCGCTGCATCTGCTGGGGCACTCGCTGGGCGGGTTGATCACCCGGGCCGCCGTGCTCCTGGACGCCGCCCCGTTCCGTTCGCTGACCGTGCTCAGCTCCGGGCCCGCGGCCATCGAGGCCGCCCAGCAGGCCCGGGTGCGGATGCTGATCCAGGCGCTGGGCGCGCTGGACATGGAGAGTGTCTGGCGGGCGATGCGCGAACTGGATCCTCCGGAGGCGGCGGACGCCGCCACGCCCCCGGAGATCGGCGCGTTTCTGCACCGCCGCTGGCTGAACACCGTCCCCGAGCAGCTGATCGCGACCGGCCGTCAGATGGTGGAGGAGCCCGACCGGGTGGCGGAACTGGCCGCTACGGGGCTGGCCACCCATGTGGTCTCCGGGTCCGTCGACTACGCCTGGCCGGTGCCGTGGATGGACGCGATGGCCGAGCGGCTCGCCGCCCACCGCAGCGTCATCGAGGGCGCCGAGCACTCCCCCAACGCCGAGCGCCCGGAGAAGACGGCCGAGGCGCTGACGGGGTTCTGGAGCGGCGTGGGCTGAGGGCCGGGCGGGTCTTCATGGACACGCCCTACCCCGTCGGCCCCGCCAGGGGGCCGGGGTTGCCGGACGGCGCCGCCGCGCCCGGCCCGCGGACGCCCGCCAGCAGCGCCTGCCCCTGTTTGTCGACGAACTGTGTGAAGACCTGCTGCGAATAGCCGAAGACGATGGCCCAGGCGATGATCTGGGCCGACGAGTCCAGGGCGGTCAGACCGGGGACGAACCCGCCGCGCATGAGCAGCAGCCCGAGCACCGCCGTCAGCGCACCGGTCGGCAGCTTCAGCCACGCCAGGGCCACCGGCACGTTGTAGGGGGTGGCGGTGCCGCTGATGCGGCGCAGCGCCGAGGCGGCGGCGATGGCGGCGGCCAGCAGCCCGACGATCTCCAGGACCAGGTAGTTGGCCTCGATCGCGGGCAGGTCCGCGATGCTGCCGGGCACCTCGGCGGCCTTGAGGTCACCGCTGCTGGACACCGGGCAGACGGTGGTGAACGTGCGGCCGTTGCCGCCCGCGCCGGGCGGCGTCTCCGGCGTGAAGCACGGTGGTACCACGGTCGGGAAGAAGAAGCCGAGCACGCCGACGAGCACCGCGAGAAACCCCAGCGCGGCGGACACGTACTTCACGATGCGCACGAAGCTGCCGACGCGCAGCCGGTCGCGCAGCGCCTGGAGCCGGGCGACGTTCACCGCGTCGATGATCACCTCGACGTCCGCCCGGGTCGGCGGGCGCTTGGCCGTCTCCTTCCAGATGTCCTCGACCCTCATCCGCCGGGGGTCCTTCACCTGCAGCTGCTCCCGGACGAGCGCGACCAGACCGGGCAGCAGCGGGGTGACCTCTTCCGGTTCGATCATGCGCAGGAGCAGGTCGCGGGCTTCGTCGAGATGGATCTGCGCCACGCTCAGATGCGCTCCGACCAGGTGGCGGGGGTGCAGCGCGTGGCTGAGCTTCTCCCGCGCCTCGTCGAGTTCGGCACGGACGTCATCGGCGAGCCGCGCCTTGTCGGACTGGAGCGGCTTGGTCTCCAGCAGCGCCTCGAGCTCGTTGATGCCGGCGCGGATCACCTCCCGCAGCTCCCACGAGCCCTCCTCCCACTTCTTCTCGCGGCAGCGCCGCCGGCGGTCGCGCCACCACTCGACGGGATGCCGGAAGAGGGAGACCCCGGAATCGAAGCGGGGTGCGGGCGGCTGCCGATCGCTCATGCAGACGACCGTCGCAGCTGCCGGCGCGGCACGCGCGGCAGGAATGCGCCGACCGGACTAGAACGTGTCGTGGGCACGGGGCGGTTGGGCGAGCATCGCAGAAGGCGGGCGGCCACCGGCGCCCGGCCGGCACCGGCTTCGTACGAAGGGCCCGACCATGACCGACACTTCCGGGGACGACCCGCACGGCATCGCCCTCAACCGGACCTTCGACGCCCGGCGCGAGCTGGTCTTCGAGGCCTGGACGCGGCCCGAGCACTTCGCGTACTGGTTCGGCGGGGACGTGCCGGTGCCGGCCGACCGGGTGGCGATGGATGTGCGGCCGGGCGGGACCTGGAGTCTGGTGATGCGCACTCCGGACGGCGGTGAGCTGCCGTTCTCCGGTGTGTACCGGGAGGTCGTGCCGCCCGAGCGGCTGGAGTTCACGCTCAGGGACGCGGCCGCGCCGCGCGGCGCCGAGGGCGAACTCGTACGGGTGACCCTGACCGAGGCCGGGGACCGTACGGAGATGGCCTTCCGGCAGCTCGGCGGCAACCTCACCAGCGAGCAGTACCTGCAGGCCGAGGCGGGCTGGGCGGGCTTCTTCGACCGGCTGGCCGAGCTCCTGGCCAGGGCCTGAACGGCCCGGCGATCAGGCCACCGCCGGGCCCCGGTCCCCGCCCCGCGGTGTCCGGCCAGGGCCTGTCCGACCCTGGCCCGTCGTCCAGGCCCTAGAACTGGGCCTGGACGTGCTCCCAGAAGCCGTCCCGCAGGACCCGGCGCAGGTCGGCGTGGCCGCGCAGGGAGTGCCGCAGCAGCGCCTCCGCGGCGGTCAGCAGTTCCTGGTCGACGGTGCCGGGCAGGTAGGGGTGGCCGGGCAGGAGCTCGGCCACCCGGTCGCGGCCGCGCTCCGACAGCCACTGCGCGGCGACCCGGGCCCCGACGAAGCGGACCTCCTCGCGGCTGGGCGCCGGCCCCTCGGCCGCGGCCTGCTCCAGGTATTCGGCGCCGGTCCGGCGGGTGATGTACGGCTTGCAGAACTCCAGGTCGAAGATGCGCGCGCTGTCGACCTCCCACAGCAGCGGCTCGGCCTGATTGCGGCCGCCCGGCGCTTCGATGCCCCACAGGTGCACCCGCGCGCCGTAGCCCTGCGCCGCCTCGACCGCGGAGACCAGGTCCTCGTCGCCGCCGATGAGCACCGCATCGCTGATCGCGCGGTGCCGGGCCAGCGACTCCAGGTCCGAGCGGATCAGCGAGTCGACGCCCTTTTGCTGGTTGTTGGCGTTGAGGTTGCCGAGCCTGACCTTCACATCGGGCAGCTCGGCGATCCGCTGCTGCTCCTGGGTGTGGATGCGGCGGCGGGCACCGTCGTACCAGTAGACGCGCAGCAGCCGGCTGTCCGGGAAGATCGTCCGGGCCTTGTCGATGAACGCCTCGATGATCCCTTCGGCGTCCAGCTCGAAGCCCTTGCGGTCCTCCGTGCCGGCGACGAGCCTGCCCGCCGCCGCGTAGACATAGCCCGCGTCCACGAAGGCGGCGTGGGTGGAGGGGGTGGTGGCGACCTCGGCGAGCACCCGGGTGAGCAGCTCGTTGGTGCGCTCGATCCCGGCGGCGAGCGCGGCGAGGTCGGTGGGGGCCGTGGGCCGGACGTCGTTCATACGGGACCCATTGTCCGGGCGCCCGGACGGCGTGCACAAGCGCCCTCCGCGCCAGTACTTAGACCGTCAAAATTTTTCTTTAGCGTAGGGAATGATTGCAGGGTGCGGGTCGTTGTACCCCTATGGAACGCCTGGCAGCGAAGCCGTGCGAACCACACCAATCAGTTCTCCGCAGGAGGATCAGACGAAGGGAGAAGCCGTATGCGCTTCGAGATCATGCGCCTGGACGATGTCGACGGCACCGCCGTGGACAGCACCGTCGTGGACGCCGCCTCCGTCAACCGGATCGTGCAGCAGGCCGCCGCCATAGGCCAGCGCATCTACATCCGCCCGGCCGACACCGCCGCCCGTTAACACCGACGCCCGCCGATTCGAGCGCGGGGGGGGGGGGGAGGGGGGAAAGGAACAAGAGGGAGGAGGAGGCGTTTGGGGGGGGTGGCAG
>NZ_JBVIRA010000002.1:0-23987 GCF_055576575.1 Streptomyces sp. NPDC033270 | reverse complement strand
AAACGGACCGATCTCCCCCCGTCAGAACCCGCCGCTCTTGACCCCCGACGCCCCCCGGTTGGAGCGCTACGACGCCCCCGTACGAACACGTCGTACGGGGGCGCCGCCGCGTTTGAGGGGCGTGGCCCGATCCGCCGGAGGGGCCCCGGGAGCTCAGGCCCCCTCGATGACCTGCAGCACCCCGTTGATGATCTGCTGCACGGCGAGCGCGGAGAGCATCATGCCCGCCAGCCGGGTCACCAGGACCACCCCGCCGTCCTTGATCACCCGGATGATCACCAGCGAGAACCGCATCACCAGATACAGCACGACATGGATCGCCAGGATCGCCGCCCACACGGAGAGCTGCGCCGCGACCCCGTGCGCGTGCTGCACCGCGAGGATCACCGACACGATCGCGCCGGGCCCGGCCAGCAGCGGCATGCCCAGCGGCACCAGCGCCACGTTGACGTCCTTGGTCTGGGTCGGCTCCTCCGACTTGCCGGTCAGCAGATCCAGGGCGACCAGCAGGAGCAGCAGCCCGCCCGCGATCATCAGCGCGGGCGTCGAGATGTGCAGCCGGCCCAGGATCTGGCGGCCGAAGAGGCCGAAGACGGCGATGACGCAGAAGGCGACGGCCGCCGCCTGCCAGGCCATCCGGCGCTGCACCTTGGCCGGCCGGCCGGAGGTCAGGGCCAGGAAGATCGGGGTGATCCCCGGGGGGTCCATGATCACAAAAAGCGTGACAAAGAGGGTACTGAAGACAGCGATGTCGAACACGGTGAAGGCCTTGCGGAAGGTGGTACGGACGAGCGGATGGCGGGCCGGCACGGCGCGCGCGGACCCGTAGGGAACGGCGCACACGGGCCCGTAAGGGAAAAGGGAGCGAGCCGCCCTCAGCCGCCCGTGCCGGGAACGGGGAAGGCGCCGGTCGCACGGCGCACGATCTCGCCGTAGATCTCCGGGTCGGTGGTGCAGTCGCCCAGGCCGCAGGTCTTGCGGCTGCCGTGGTAGTCGCTGGAGCCGGTGGTCAGCAGACCCAGGTCGGCGGCGATCGCGCGCAGTCGCGCCCGGGTCGGCGCGTCATGGTCCATGTGGTCGACCTCGATGCCGTCGAGGCCGGCCGCGGCCAGCTCGGCTATCGCACCCTCGGGCACGCAGCTGCCGCGCTTGACGGCCAGCGGGTGCGCGAAGACGGTGACCCCGCCCGCGGCCTTGACCAGCCGGATCGCGTCGAACGGGTCGAGCTCGTGCTTCTCCACGTACGCCCGGCCGTCGTTGGCCAGCCACTGCGGGGTGAAGGCGTCGGAGACGGAGCCGACGACGCCCAGGTCGACGAGGGCGGTGGCGATGTGCGGCCGCCCCACGGCGCCGTCCCCGGCGATCCGCGCGACCTGCTCCCAGGTGATGGGGACGCCGAGGTCGCGCAGCTTGGCGACCATGCCCTGGGCGCGCGGCACCCGGTCGTCGCGCACCAGCTCCCGCTCCCGGGCGAGCTCCGCCTCCTCGGGGTCGAAGAGGTAGGCGAGCATGTGCAGGCTCACTCCGTCGAGCCGGCAGGAGAGTTCGGCGCCGGTGACCAGCGTCAGCCCCGCGGGCAGCGCCGCCCGCGCCGCGGCGTGGCCGGCGACGGTGTCGTGGTCGGTCAGCGCGACGACGTCCAGTCCGGCGTCGGCCGCATTGCGCACCAGCTCGGCGGGGGTGTCCGTACCGTCGGAAGCCGTGGAGTGGGTGTGCAGATCGATGCGCACGACGCGGACTCCAGACTGCTGCGGGGACGGGCGCGGGGCCGTGGCCGGGGAGGAACGCCGGACGAGGACACCGCAGGGGACCCCAGAAGGATAACCGGGCGGCCGGACGGCTCCGGCGCCCGCCGCCGGCGCGGCGGCCCGGCCGGGCCGCGCCCTCAGCCCAGAATCCGCGGCGACAGCGCCCCGCACGGCAGCAGGTCCACCTCGGCGCCCGCCTCGCGCAGATCGGTCAGCACCAGCTCGTCGTACATCAGCAGCCCGGCCTGCTCGGGCCAGGCGATCGCCCACAGCCACAGCCCGCGCGCCTCGCCGGCGAAGACCGCGCGGTCCGACGGCGCGCCGTCGACGTGCCACAGCGGCGTCGGGCGGCCGGCCGCGAGCACCTTGCCGTGCGGCTTCTCCTCCACACGCATATGGGAGCCGGGGTCCGGGCCGTCGATGCCGGCGTAGCGCGCCCCCAGGCCGACGCCCAGTTCCTCGGCGATCAAAAGGAGTTCGCCGGGGCCGCCCAGCGGTCCGGGGCCCGTGCAGGCCACCGCGGTCGCCCGGCCGCCGCTGCGGTCGTCGCCCGCGCACGCCACGCCCGTGAACAGCCAGCCCACCGGCAGCGGCCAGGGCATCCACACGGGCACCTGCGCGCGGTGCACGACAACGCCGAGCGCCTCGACGCTCGGCGGAACGACCGGCTGGAGCGGATGCACGGTGCCGTGTGCGGCGCACTGCCAGGTGTCGGAGAAGAGACCGGGCGCCCGCACCCGGCCTCCGCACTTCGGGCAACTGGGTTCGCCCCTCATAAGGACCAACGGTCCTCCTGGCCCGCCGTCGCGTCAAGGACGATCACTCGACCGGTGTGCCCCGAATCACGTACGGAGGCCCGCAATTGACCGCTTACCTGGGCCTGCCCACCCCACCGGAAAGTAGTTGCGCCTTACACTCTTCGGCTCGGCCAACTTAATATGTGCAAAGGTCAACGATCTCGCCGCGGCCGGTGGCCGGCGCCGGCTACAACTTCGCGCGGTGGTTCGCCGCGGCGGCCGCGCCGTTCCTCGCGCCCAAGATCGAGGAGTGGGCCGAGGTCCACCTCCCCTTCGTGGTCGCGGCCGCCACGGCGTTGGCCGGCGCCGCCGTCGTCGCCGGCTGAGGCCGACCGGGTCATCGGGCCGCCGGGCGACGGCAACTGACACCCCGTCCGCATCCGGCGGGCCGACGGGGCGAGGGGACGGCCGCCCGCGCCGCCGCTCGCCGCTTCAGTCGAGCGGTACGCCGCTGCGCAGCGGATCCCGCAGGTCCGTGCCGTGCCGGAGCCAGCGCTCCCGGAGGGCCTCGGCGCCGTGCACCCGTTTCCAGGCGGCCTCGTTGGGCGTCATCGGCAGCAGCGGCAGGAAGCGGACCGGCTCCATGGGCTCGTCCAGCTCCAGGTCCTCGATCAGGCCGCCGGGCTCGGCCACCAGCACCGAGGTGAACGCCGCTCCCGGCCACAGCGGGTCCCCCACGTCCAGCGAGGCGCCCGGCGCCACGACCACCCCTTCGACCTGCGGGGACGCGGCGAGCACGGCGAGTGGACGGAGCACCTTGTCGGTGTCCGCGCGGCCGCCCCGTACGGACAGGACGAGTTCGGCGCGCGGTCCGCGCAGCGGGTCGGCCAGCACGGCCGTGGGGTCGGCCATCGGCTGGGCGGACATCCCGAGCGTGGCGTACCTCACCACCCCGTCGTCCACGAAGCGGAGCACCTCGATGCGGTCGGTCCCCAGGAAGGTGACCGCGGCGCGCGCGTCCGGCTCGCCCAGGCTCGTGCGCAACCGGGCTTCGACCAGCTCAAGAACGTCAGACATGCCGCGAGCATAGGGCCGGCCCCTCGCCCGGCCCGCGCCACGCCGTCAACTCCGTTCGCGCAGGGGAGAGCCCGATACCCGCGACGCGCGGCCGCGCCACGGCTCAAGCGTTCGTATCGAACAGGCAAAACGGCGTCGGAACCCTTCGGGCGGCTGATAGCCTGGCCGTCTGGTCAGGGAATGACGTCGTCCCCCAACGGGGACCGGCCGGAGGAGGTGGGGCTGCGGTGGATCCGAGTCGACCGTGCAGTACCGATAGTTCTCCCGTCATCCCCTCGCGCAGCGCATCTCCTGATCCGAGAGCTTCCGTACCCCGCCGCTGAGCGGCGAAACCCAGGAAGCGCCTTTGCGCCGGATGTAGATGACGGAAGAGCGCCTTCGTCTCTTTGTTCCGTGTCTCTGCGAACTGCCGTCACTGTTCCGCACGGAGCGCCGCCCGCTTTGCGGACGTACGACCAACGGAGTCTCGTACGTCCACGTTCCGGGCAGCGTTGCGCCCCGCGCCCGCAGTTGACGGCCGGCCCGTGAAGGAGCCTGCCATGTCGATGATCCGCGACCTGCGCGCCGCCGTCCGCCCGTCCCGGCGCCGCGGTGACTCCCCTTACCACTACGAGAGCTCCACCCCGGCCTGCGCGAACAGCGCCATCGTCGACTGCGGTGTCTACCGCGAGGGCCGCCGGGTGAGCGAGCACGTCAGCCCGGCCGAGGCGATGGCCGGGGCGCGGGCCGACGGCGGCTTCGCCTGGATCGGGCTGCACGAGCCCACCGAGGCAGAATTCGCCGGTATCGCCAAGGAGTTCGGGCTGCACCCGCTCGCCGTCGAGGACGCCGTGCACGCCCACCAGCGGCCCAAGCTGGAGCGCTACGACGAGACCCTGTTCACCGTCTTCAAGACGGTGCACTACGTCGAGCACGCCGAGCTGACCGCCACCAGCGAGGTGGTGGAGACCGGCGAGGTGATGTGCTTCACCGGACGGGACTTCATCGTGACCGTGCGGCACGGCGGCCAGGGCTCGCTGCGCGCACTGCGGCACCGGCTGCAGGACGACCCGGAGCTGCTCGCCAAGGGCCCGTCCGCGGTGCTGCACGCCATCGCCGACCAGGTGGTCGACGGCTACATGGCGGTGGCCGGCGCGGTGCAGGACGACATCGACGAGGTGGAGATCGACGTCTTCAGCTCGGGCACCAACGGCAAGGGCTCCGGCGGCAAGGGCTCCGCCAGGGGCGGCGACGCCGGGCGGATCTACCAACTCAAGCGCGAGGTACTGGAGTTCAAGCGCGCGGTGTCGCCGCTGCTGCGGCCGATGCAGCTGCTGAGCGAGCGGCCGATGCGGCTGGTCGACTCCGACATCCAGAAGTACTTCCGCGACGTCGCCGACCACCTGGCACGGGTCAACGAGCAGGTGCTGTCCTTCGACGATCTGCTCAACTCCATCCTGCAGGCCAACCTCGCCCAGGCGGCGGTCGCGCAGAACGAGGACATGCGCAAGATCACGGCCTGGGCGGCGATCTTCGCCGTACCGACGATGATCGCCGGGATCTACGGCATGAACTTCGACTTCATGCCGGAGACGCACTGGGAGTACGGCTACCCGGCGGTGCTGGCGGTGACGGCCGTGATCTGCTTCGGCATCCACCGCGGCTTCAAGCGCAACGGCTGGCTGTGACCGGGGCGGCGCCGCGCCGCGGGGCGGCCCGTCTCAGGCCCTGGGCGGGCCCGGGCGCCCGCCTGCGGGCCCATTAGGCTGAGCCGTATGACCAAGACCGTGTCGCAGGCCCTGCAGGATCGGGCGCTCATCGAAGAGGCCACGAAGAAGGCCGGCCTCATCTGGGTGCGGGGGACGACGGGCCCGGCCCGCGCCCTGTGGCACGTGTGGCACGACGGGGCCGCCTGTCTCGTCGGGGGCGGGACCGGTGAGCAGCCGCTGGCCGACCTCGGGCTGACCGACGGCTCCACGGCCACGGTCACCGTACGCAGCAAGGACAAGGGCGGCCGGCTGGTCGCCTGGCAGGCCCGGGTCGTCGAGCCGGCCCCGCACAGCGAGGCCTGGCTGGCCGCGGTCGAGGAGCTCAAGGGCAAGCGGCTCAACGCGCCGGACGCGGAACGGATCACCGAGCGCTGGGCCGGCGAGTGCCGGGTACTGCGGCTGGAGCCGACCGACCGGGAGGCACAGCAGCGGCCCGGCACGATGCCGGAGGCCTCGCACGCCGCGCCGCCGCTGGCCTCCGCCGCGATCACCCGGCGGCCTGCCCCGGCCGCGCTGCCCAAGCTGCTGCGCCGGGGCCGCAAGGGCTGACCGGCCACCGCCCCGAGGGGCTCAGCCCGCGCCGGAGATCTGCCTGCCGTAGTCCACGACCTGGCCCTTGGGCGGCGCCTTGAGGTCCACGCTCTTGCCCCAGTCCGCCAGCCGGACCACGCCCGCGCCACCGGCGCGCCGCAGCCGCAGCGGGTAGGGCGTGCCCTCCAGCGACACGTCCAGCGTGCCGCCGGAGCCCGCGGCGGCGGACAGCCGGATGGTGCGGACGCCGTCGACGTCGCCGCGGTTGCCGGCGGTCAGCTTGCCGTGCAGCCCGAGCAGTCCGGCCAGCAGGGTGTCCTTGTCGGTGAAGCCACTGAAGCGCTTGTGGACCGGGTCGGCGGCGGGCACCTTGACGTACTTGCCGCCGAGCTTGCGCGCCGCGGCCTGGTCGGGCGCACCGGACGAGCCGCTCTTCTCGCCGGCCCAGAACGCCGCGTCCGCCTTGAGGTAGAGCGTCCTGCCGACCCGCAGCAGCTGGAAGGCGGCCGCGTTGGTGGTCAGCTCGCCCTTGGCGCCGTTCTTCGCCAGGCTCATGTTGAGCTTGTACGTCCGGCCGTGGCTGACGAGGCTGCCGGACAGGCGCACCGTGTCGGCGCGCTGGGCCGCGGCCAGCGCCTTGGACTCGATCTTGGCGGGCGGCAGCTTCCCCACGCCGTTGGTGCCGGCGTCCGGATCCTCGCCGCCGCAGCCCGCCAGCGTCGCGGCCAGTGCCACGCAGGCCGCCCCCGCGAGCGCGGTCCGGCCCGTGCGGCGGGCCCCTCCGGCCAGGGGTCGGGGGCCGGCCCCCCGGGGGATTGCGCTCACGTCGGCTCTGCCTCCTGATGCGGGTGACCTCGACAGCCAGTACGGCAGCGTACCTGGGACACAGGGCCTCGTCGGCGGGGTGCGTGGCGGTCACCCTACGGCCTCGCTCACCAGGGCGGCGCGGCCCCGGGCGCGTTAGCCTGAACCCGAATTCTTGCCTTATTTCTGGCAGAACGGGAGAAAGGGAGGCGCTCTGCATGGCAGTGGTGACCCCCCGGGTCTTCGTCTCCCATCTCTCCGGCATCGCCGTCTTCGACCCCAACGGCGACCAGGTCGGCCGGCTGCGGGACCTCGTCGCGCTGCTGCGGGTCGGCAGGCGCCCGCCGCGGCTGCTCGGACTGGTCGTCGAGATGATCAGCCGGCGCCGGATCTTCCTGCCGATGACCCGGGTGACCGGTGTGGAGTCGGGCCAGATCATCACCACCGGCGTCGTGAACATGCGGCGCTTCGAGCAGCGGACGTCCGAGACGCTGGTCTTCGGCGAGCTGCTCGACCGCCGGGTGCGGCTGGTGGAGACCGGCGAGGAGGCCACCGTCCTGGACATCGGCATCAGCCAGCTGCCGGCCCGCCGCGACTGGGAGATCGACAAGGTCTTCGTCCGCAAGGGCAAGGGCGGGGCGCTGCGCCGCAAGGGCGAGACCCTGACGGTGGAGTGGTCGGCGGTGACCGGCTTCTCCCTGGAGGAGCACGGACAGGGCGCCGAGAGCCTGCTGGCCACGTTCGAGCAGCTGCGCCCGGCCGACCTCGCCGGCGTGCTGCACCACCTCTCCCCCAAGCGCCGCGCGGAGGTCGCCGCCGCGCTCGACGACGACCGGCTCGCCGACGTGATGGAGGAGCTGCCGGAGGACGACCAGATCGAGATCATCGGCAAGCTGAAGGGGGAGCGGGCCGCGGACGTCCTGGAGGCGATGAACCCCGACGACGCCGCCGACCTGCTCGGCGAGCTGCCGGAGGAGGAGGTGGAGCGGCTGCTGGAGCTGATGCGGCCCGAGGAGGCCGCCGATGTGCGGCGGCTGATGTCCTACGAGGAGCGCACCGCGGGCGGCCTGATGACCACCGACCCGATCGTGCTGCGCCCGGACGCCACCGTCGCCTACGCGCTGGCCCGGGTACGCGACCCGGACCTCTCCCCCGCGCTGGCCGCCCAGGTCTACGTCTGCCGGCCGCCGGACGAGACGCCCACCGGGAAGTACCTGGGTCTGGTGCACTTCCAACGGCTGCTGCGGGACCCGCCGTTCACCCTCGTCAGCTCCATCGCCGACACCGACCTGCCCCCGCTGCCGCCGGACACCCCGCTGCCGGAGGTCACCAGCTACCTGGCCGCCTACAACATGGTGGCCGCGCCGGTCGTGGACGAGAGCGGCGCGCTGCTGGGCGCGGTCACCGTCGACGACGTACTGGACCATCTGCTGCCGGACGACTGGCGGGAGGCCGAGCTGCACGGCGAGGGGGCGGCCGGGCTGACCGGCGCCGGACGCCTGGGGGAGGCCGCGGATGGGCAGTGAGGAACGCGAGGGCAGGGAGCGCCCACGGGCGAACGGCGCCTCGGCGGTGCGGCGGGGCGCCACCGAGCGGCCCCGGGTGCGCCTGGACCTGCCGCGCGCACCGCGCCGTACCTTCCTGCCGGTGTACGACCCGGAGGCCTTCGGGCGGCTGTCGGAGAAGATCGCCCGGTTCCTGGGGACCGGGCGCTTCATCGTCTGGATGACCATCACCATCATCCTGTGGATCGCCTGGAACATCGCCGCGCCCAGCGCTTGGAAGTTCGACGAGTACCCGTTCATCTTCCTGACCCTGGCGCTGTCGCTGCAGGCCTCCTACGCGGCGCCGCTGATCCTGCTGGCGCAGAACCGCCAGGCCGACCGCGACCGGGTCACCCAGGAGCAGGACCGCAAGCAGAACGAGCGCTCCATCGCCGACACCGAGTACCTGACCCGGGAGATCGCGGCGCTGCGGCTGGGCCTGGGCGAGGTCGCCACCCGCGACTGGATCCGCGACGAGCTGCAGGACCTGCTGCGGGACCTGGAGCTGCGACGGATGGTCGAGGCGGAGAGTGACGAACACGACCGCTGACAGCCTTTCCGGAGGCCGCCTCACGCGCCGTACCATCAGGGCATGGCTACCGAGACGTCCCCAGGCGCCGCCCCGAGCGAGGACGCGATCCGCGCCGCGCTCGCGACGGTGAACGACCCCGAGATCCACCGCCCCATCACCGAGCTGGGGATGGTCAAATCGGTGGACATCGCGGCGGACGGCGCGGTGGCGGTCGTGGTCTACCTCACCGTCTCCGGCTGCCCGATGCGCGAGACGATCACCAACAACGTGCGCGACGCGGTCGCCGGGGTCGAGGGCGTGACCGGCGTCCGGGTCGACCTGGAAGTGATGAGCGACGAGCAGCGCAAGGAGCTGGCGACGTCGCTGCGCGGCGGCACCGCCGAGCGGGAGGTGCCCTTCGCCCAGCCCGGCTCGCTGACCCGGGTCTACGCCGTCGCCTCCGGCAAGGGCGGCGTCGGCAAGTCGTCGGTGACGGTCAACCTCGCCGCGGCCATGGCGGCCGACGGCCTGAAGGTCGGTGTCGTGGACGCCGACATCTACGGCCACTCCGTGCCCCGGATGCTCGGCGCCGACGGCCGGCCCACCCAGGTCGAGAACATGATCATGCCGCCGTCGGCGAACGGCGTGAAGGTCATCTCGATCGGCATGTTCACCCCGGGCAACGCACCGGTCGTCTGGCGCGGCCCGATGCTGCACCGCGCGCTGCAGCAGTTCCTCGCCGACGTCTACTGGGGCGACCTGGACGTGCTGCTGCTGGACCTGCCCCCGGGCACCGGCGACATCGCGATCTCGGTGGCGCAGCTGGTGCCGAACGCCGAGATCCTGGTGGTCACCACCCCGCAGCAGGCCGCCGCCGAGGTCGCCGAGCGGGCCGGTTCGATCGCCGTGCAGACCCACCAGAAGATCGTCGGCGTGGTCGAGAACATGTCCGGGCTGCCCTGCCCGCACTGCGACGAGATGGTCGACGTCTTCGGCACCGGCGGCGGCGAGCGGGTCGCCGAGGGCCTGACGAAGACCACCGGCACGCAGGTGCCGGTGCTCGGCGCCATCCCGATCGACGTACGCCTGCGCGAGGGCGGCGACGAGGGCAAGCCGGTCGTGCTGACCGATCCGGACTCCCCCGCCGGCTCGGCCATCCGCGCGATCGCGGGCAAGCTGGGCGGCCGACAGCGGGGTCTGTCGGGGATGTCGCTGGGGATCACCCCGCGCAACAAGTTCTGAAGGGCGTGCGCCCGCGGCGACGGGGAAGCCCGCGGGGCTCGTTGAGGCCGTTGAGGTGAAGAGGGGGCGGGCCCCGCAAGGCCCGCCCCCTTTTGCCTGCGCCGGAGCGCTCAGCCCCGCCGTGCGCCCGGGTTCTCGATCACCGAGGAGCCCGGGCGGCGCGGGTGGCCCCGGCCCCCGCACAGCGGCCGTCGGCGCCGCTCAGCCCTCGTACGACGTGATGTCCTTGACGACCGAGAAGCCCAGCCCGTAGGCGCTCATCCCGCGTCCGTAGGCGCCGATGTGGACCCCGTCCGGGTCCTCGCTCGCCGAGCCCGCCAGCACCCAGCCGTACTCCGACTCGCGGTAGGCGAACGAGGTCGGCACCCCGTCCACCGGCAGCATCAGCTCGCTCCAGGCGCCGCCGCCGAGGTCGTCGGCCAGCTCCCAGGCGAGCGTCGTCTGCTGGTCCAGCCAGTCCTGGCGCAGCGTGCGGTCCATCTGGGTCGGCCAGGTGTGGGCGAGCAGGCCCGAGCCGGCGAGCCAGGCGGCCGTGGAGACCGAGGTGGCCTCCAGTACGCCGGTGCCGTCCGCGCTGCGCCGTACGGGGCGGCTGGCGACCGTCACCACGACCGCGAACCGCTCGTCCTGCGGCGACTCCACCTTGATGGTGGGCCCCTCCCCATGCCCGGTGGCACCGTGTTCGACGGTGCCGTCCGCGGCCGCCCCGACCTGCATCAGCCAGCGCGGGCCGGTGAACGCCTCGTCGAGGCCGTACCACGGGAACGCGGCCAGCAGATATCCGTCAACCTTCCGGCCGACCCCGGCCGACGCCTGTTGTTCCGCTGTCCGACTCGTCGTCTCCATCTGCGCGGAAGCCTCCTCGTTGCCCTGCGTCGTGGGCGGCCCGCCCCCCTCAGGCGACCAAACCCCGGACACCCGGAGCATAGCTATAGGGGTCAACACAGCCCGGGCATACCGGAGTGTGTCAGGTGGCGTCGGCGTCGAACGGCGGACGCTCGCCCGGCTCCGCGATCGAGGTCTTCTTGACCAGGTCAGGACGGCCGGAGGCGGCCGGGGACTCCTTGGACAGGCTCGGGCCTGAGCCGTTCGAGGGCGTGGCGGAGGAGGCGCTCTCGCGGCCGTGCACGGCGTCGGTGACCTCGGCCATCTCCTGCTTCAGATCGAAGCCGTTACGGATCTCCTGGAGGTCCTTGAGGCCGTACTCGTCCTTCTCCAGGACGTGCTTGCGCACGAAGTTCTTGGGCTTGAGGTCCTCGAACTCGAAGTCCTTGAACTCCGGCCCCAGCTCGCTGCGGATGTCCTCCTTGGCGCTGTCGGAGAACTCGCGGATCTTCCGGATGACGCCCATGACGTCCTGGATGACCTTGGGGAGCTTGTCCGGGCCGAAGACGAGTACGGCAAGGACGACGATCGCTACCAGCTCGAGGGGTCCTATGTCGAAGAACACCTAGCAGCTCCTTGGGTCATCCGCGGCCTTCGTTGGCCTAGGGGCCAGGCCGACTATCACGGTACCTGGCCCCGTAGGTCGGGCGGGAGTCGCCCGTGCCAACACGGTGCAAACGATCAACCAGCGGTGGAGGAACCCAGCCTGAGCCGTATGGCCTGCTCCTTGCCCTCCCTTTGGAGGGTCAGCATCAGCGTGTCGCCGGGCCGGTGGCTGCGGATCTTCACGATCAGCTCCTCACCGCTGTGCACCGGCGCGCCGTCCACCTTGGTGATCACGTCGCCCGGCTTGATCCCGGCCTTGGCGCCGGGCCCGCCCGGGATGACCGGCGACCTGCCGTCCTTGGCGTGCTCGCCGACCCGCGCACCGTCGCCGGCGTACTCCATCTCCAGCGTGACGCCGATCACCGGGTGCGTCGCCCGGCCGGTGTTGATCAGCTCCTCGGCCACCCGCTTGGCCTGATTGATCGGTATGGCGAAGCCCAGCCCTATGCTGCCGCCCTGGGCGCCGCCCTCCGGGCCGCTGCCGCTGTCGGCCGCGCGGATGGCGCTGTTGATGCCGATCACCCGCGCCTTGGCGTCCACCAGCGGGCCGCCGGAGTTGCCCGGGTTGATGGGCGCGTCGGTCTGCAGCGCGTCCACGTACGACACGTCGCTGCCGTCGCCCTTCTCGCCGCCCGCGGTGATCGGGCGCTGCTTGGCGCTGATGATCCCGGCGGTGACGGTGTTGGCGAGGTCGTACGGCGCGCCGATCGCCACGACCGGGTCGCCGACCCGTACCGAGTCGGAGTTGCCGAGCGTGAGCGGCCGCAGGCCCGTGACGCCCTCGACCTGGACCACGGCGAGGTCGTAGCCGCCGTCCCGGCCGATGACCTTGGCCTTGGCCGTCTGGCCGCCGCTGAACGTCACCGATATCTCGCCGCCGGCACCGGCCGGTTCGACGACGTGGTTGTTGGTGAGGATGTGGCCCTGCCGGTCCAGGACGAAGCCGGTGCCGGTGCCCTGTTCGGCGTTGCCCCGTACGTGGAGGGTGACCACCCCGGGCAGCGCGGTCTGCGCGATCCCGGCGACGCTGTCGGGCTGGCGTCCGCCCGCGTCGCCGGCCGCCTGCGGCAGCTTGATGTCGTTGAGCCCGCCGTAGCGCTCGACATAGACGCCGATGCCGCCCCCGACACCGCCGGCGAGCAGCGCCAGCGCCACCGCGCCGACGACCAGCGCGCCGCGGCGGCTGCGCCCGGAGCCCTTCGCGGGCACGGCGGCCGGCCCGCCCTGCAGGGGCGCGCTCCAGGGGTCGTACTGGTGCCAGGCGCCGTGCGGGGCGGGCGCGTGGTCGTGGGTCGGGGCGGGGCCGTGCCCCGCGCCGGGCGGCGCCGGTGCGGGGTGCGGCTGCGCCTGGTGCCGGTCGCCGTACGGGGTGCCGGCCGCCGCTGCCGGGCGGGCGCCGCCGTCACCGGGGTGGGGCAGGTACGCGGTGTCGGCGCCCTCGGGGGCCGGATGCTCGGTGGTGGCCCGCGGGGGTGCGGTCTGCGGCCCGGCGGCCCGGGCGTCCGGGGTGTGCGGGGTGTGCGGGGTGTGCGGGGCGTTGGCCCGGGGTGCGTCGGCCGGGCTTCCCGGCTGAGGGGGGCCGGACTTGTGGAGTACCGGCTGCACGGGCCCGCCGGGCTCGGAGGCGGGCCTGGCGTGCGCGGCCTCGTCCGCGCGGTCCGGGAGCCGCCGCTCACCGCCGTGCGTGCCCGGCGCGCGGTCCTCGACGGCCGTCGGCGGGGCGGCCGGCGGCCGGGCGGGCGGCGCGGCGGGGCCGCTGCCGGGCGCCGCCTGCGGTGCGGCCGGCGGCGACTGCGGGGGGCCGGGGTAGCCCGCCGCCGGGGCCGGCGCTCCGTAGGGGGGCAGCGGCCCGGCGGACGGCGGCAGGACGGTGCCCTGCGCGGGGGTCGCTCCGGGGTGCCCGGGGACCCAGCCCATCGCGGCGGGACGGGGCTCCGGCCGCTGCACCGGCGGCGCCGGCGCCCACGGTCCGGGACCGCCGTAGGGAGGCGTGCCGTACGGGTCCTCGGGGTGCAGCGGCCGCGGCGGCGCGCCGGGGACCTCGGCGGAGACCGCCGCGGTGGGCCGCGCGGGCGGCTCGGCGCCGGTGCGCTCCGCCGGCCCGGCCGCCGCGGCGGCGGCCAACTCCTCGCCGGCACCGGCCACTTCACCCGTGCCGGGCCGTTCACCCGTCCCGGTGGCTTCCGCCGCGGCCTCGGGCGCCTGCGGGGCCGCGGTCGGCGCCGCGCTCGGCTGCGGCGGGCGCACGATCCAGTCCCCCGACTCCCCCGCGTCGGACCCGCCGGATATGCCGGACGCGTCGGTCCGCGGCGCGTCCGCCGGGCCGTCGGCGGGCGGCACCGCCTGCGGACCGGCCTCGGCGGACGGCTGCGTGCTCGGGGTGCGTCCCGGGCGGCTCCACCACTTCAGCTTCGACCCGGCGGCCTTACCGTCGTCCATGCTCTCCCCAGATTTCGCCCGCGCTGATGCGGGCCACCACCACCTCGCGGTCCGCCCCCGGTGAATGGGTGCGCCGCCTGGCAGCGATTCAACCAGTTCCGCGCGGGGATGCGCAGGGGACGGTCAGCGCCGGGCGGTGGGTGCGCCCTGGGAGGCGGGGCCGGCCGCGGCCGCGGAGCCGATCAGCGGGCGCTTGGGCTCCAGGGGCGGGAGCGCGGGCGGATGCTGGCGGACCGGGGGGTTGCCGGTCGCGACGGCGAGCGGCGAGAGGTGGTACGGCGACGCCGGACCGGTCGCGGCTATCAACGGCGAGAGACCGAAGCGGTCGGCCGGGGCGGCGGACGGCGCCGACGCGGACGGGGCACCGGGGCCCTGCAGGGCCATCGCACTGGGGGCCGGGGCCAGGGTCGGGCCGCCCGACGCGGGCCAGGTGCCCGGCTGGGAGCTGCCGGCCGAGAGGAACTGCCCGGTACGCAGCAGGGAGCCGCTGTCGGCGGCCGGGCTGGCGCTGAGCGGGGTGACGGCCGTGCCGCTGCCCTCGGTGCGCGGGCCGGTCACGTCGACGGCCGCCTCCAGCGGGAGGGCGCCGCCGAGCGCGAAGGCCGCGAGCGAGACCGCACCGGCCGCCGCGAAGGCGAACCGGCGCCGCTGCGCGGGCCGCTCGGCCTCCTGCACGCGAAAGCCGCGCGCCCGGGGCTGGGCGGGCATCGCCGCCATCGCATGGCCGGAGTGGTCGCCGGCGGGGACATAGCGGAACGCGCCGCCGCCCCGCAGGAACTCACCTGAGCCGAAGCCACCGCCGCCGCCGAGCCGGCTGCCGGGACCGCCGGCGTCGCCACCGGGCAGCTGCTGCAGGCGCGCCAGCAGCCCCGCGGACGGGCCGGGAGGTGCCGCCTCGGCGAACACGCTCTTGAGCCGACGCTGGGCGTCGGCCTCCGCCTTGCACTTCGCGCAGGTCGCGAGATGCGCGAGCACCCGCTCGCGCGCGTCATGGCCCAACTCGCCGTCGACCAGGGCCGCGAGGCGGTCGCCGAGATGCTGCTCGGCGGGGGACGGACCGCCACTGAGGCTCACGCGATCCCTACCTCCCCCGTGGGCACCACGGCCAGCGAACGGCGCCGCTCGCGCTCCTCGCCGCGCGTGGCCGGGGCGCGGTGCTTGAGCGCCTTGCGCAGATGGGAGCGGCCGCGGTGGATCCGGCTGCGGACCGTGCCGAGCTTGACGCCGAGCGTCGCGGCGATCTCCTCGTACGACAGGCCCTCGATGTCGCACAGGACGACGGCGGCGCGGAACTCGGGCGCGAGGGTGTCCAGCGCGTGCTGCACATCGGCGTCGAAGTGGGTGTCGTCGAAGTGCTGCTGCGGCGCGGGCTCCCGGCTGGGCAGCTTCTCGGCCGCGTCGTCACCGAGCGCGTCGAAGCGAATACGCTGCCGGCGGCGGACCATGTCCAGGAAGAGGTTGGTGGTGATGCGGTGCAGCCAGCCCTCGAACGTGCCGGGGGTGTACGTCGACAGCGAGCGGAAGACGCGGACGAACACCTCCTGGGTGAGGTCCTCGGCGTCGTGCTGATTGCCGGTGAGGCGGTAGGCGAGGCGGTAGACCCGTGCACTGTGGGTGCTGACGATCTCCTCCCAGGTGGGCGGAGTCCACGCCTGCGCATCCGCGTCCGCGGCGAAGGTCGCACTGGGTGCGGACTCGGCGATGGGGGTCCCCCCGCTCGAACGAAGTCGAGAGTGGGGGAGGAAACGGTCAGCGGTGTTTGTCACGGATTTCGGCTCGGCGAACGACCTCTTCAAGCGCCTCAGCACTCCTCGGTCACCCGCCGCAGCCGCACCTCCCCTGGTGGCTCTGGTGGTGTCCAGTAGAGCCCCTACCATATCCACCTCGCCCGTTAGCTCCGGATAAGCAGATTTGACCTGCATTTGGTCCTGCTTCTGACCTTGATTCGCGTCTCGCGCGGTCTTCACCACTGCGTCCCCCCGTCTTCCTCCTCTCCCTCCATAACGCCCGGTCCCATCTGCGGGTTCCCGCACACAGCGGATACAGTCACGGTTGCGTCAACTACGGGGACAGGAGAGGGCCATTACCGGCAACCGGCAGACGAGCTTGGCATTCGCCGAGGCGTACGGCGCCGGGACCATCGACGACAGCGCCGAGGCCGCCCTGCGCTGGTCCCGCGACCGCGCCCGGGAGGCCGGCATCCGCACGGTGACGACCGGCACCGGCGCGGCCCTGCGCATGCTCGCCGCCACCGCGGACGCCAAGGCCGTCGCCGAGATCGGCACCGGCACGGGCGTGTCGGGGATCTACCTCCTGCACGGCATGCGGCCCGACGGCGTGCTGACCACCGTCGATCCCGAGCCCGAGCGGCAGACCTTCGCCAAGCAGGCGTTCCGTTCGGCCGGCTTCGCCGGGAACCGCGCCCGCTTCATCCCCGGCCGGGCGCTGGACGTCCTCCCGCGGCTCGCGGACGGCGGATACGACCTCGTCTTCTGCGACGGCGACCTGATGGAGTGCCTGGAGTACCTCGCTGAATCGTTGCGTCTGCTGCGCCCGGGCGGCCTGGTGTGCTTCGAGGGCGTCTTCGCCGACGGCCGCACGGTCGATTCGGCGGTGCAGCCCGCGGAGGTGCTGCGGCTGCGGGAGCTGCTGCGGGCCATCCGGGAGAGCAGCTCGCTGGTGCCGTCCCTACTGCCGGTCGGCGACGGACTGCTCTGCGCGGTCAAGCGCGGCTGACCCACCCTGCCGCGGCCGCCCTCGGCGGCACCTTCCGCACACCAAACGGCCCCGGCACGCGGCGCGCCTGTCGTGCGCGCCGCGTGCCGGGGCCGGGGTAAGGAATGTCGGCTGGTGGTACCGGGTCAGCCCCGGGAATCCGCCGGCTTCTCCGCCCTCGTCAGACGGTGACCTTCTCCAGGGCCTCACCCAGCGCCTTGGCTTCGTCGGGGGTCAGCTCGACGACGAGCCGCCCGCCGCCTTCGAGCGGAACGCGCATGACGATGCCCCGCCCCTCCTTGGTCACCTCGAGCGGGCCGTCACCCGTCCGCGGCTTCATGGCCGCCATGCTCGTTCCCCTTCCTGAAACCAGCTCACCTCAGCCGACGGCCCGAATAGGCACGTGTCACCGGCATCGAACACATTGCTTCCAGGCCATTATCCCGCATCGAACGACCCGATGACCAACATCGGGGAGCATCCCTTCGGCAACGCGCTCTCTCAAACCCACCCAATTCGGGGAGGTGGCTGCGATACTCCTCCGCCCGCCGGTCTCCGACGCGCCCGCTTTCTTTGATGTACGTCACATGCGAACCGCCGATGATCTCCGGCATCCTGAGCGCTGACTGCCGCTGCCGAGCAGTCCGAGCCGCGACGGAGGGGACTCCCACTATGGCCGACACCGTGCTCTACGACGTGACCGACGGACTCGCGACGATCACGCTCAACCGCCCCGACGCGATGAACGCGCTGAACATCGAGGCGAAGGTCCTGCTGCGGGACACCGTGCAACAGGCCGCCGCCGACCCCGCCGTACGCGCCGTGCTGCTCACCGCCACCGGGCGCGCCTTCTGCGTCGGCCAGGACCTCAAGGAGCACATCGGCCTGCTGGCGCAGGACCGGGCCAACGGCTCCGGCGGCACCATGAACACCGTGCGTGAGCACTACAACCCGATCGTGACGGCGCTGACCGAGATGCCCAAGCCCGTGGTCGCGGGCGTCAACGGGGTCGCCGCGGGAGCCGGTGCGGGCTTCGCGCTCGCCGCCGACTACCGCGTCGTCGCCGACTCCGCGTCCTTCAACACCTCCTTCGCCGGCGTCGCGCTGACCGCCGACTCCGGGATGTCCTGGACGCTGCCCCGGCTGATCGGCCATGGCAGGGCCGCCGATCTGCTGCTCTTCCCGCGCAGCATCAGCGCCCAGGAGGCGTACGAACTGGGCATCGCCAACAAGGTCGTGGCGGCCGACGAGCTGGCGCAGGAGGCCGCGGCCGTCGCTCGCCGACTGGCCCAGGGTCCGACCGCCGCCTACGCCGCGATCAAGGAGTCGCTGGCCTACGGCGCCGGGCACTCGCTCACCGAGACCCTCGGCAAGGAGGACGAACTGCAGGTCCGGGCCGGGGCGTCGGAGGACCACCAGATCGCGGTCGAGGCGTTCGTGAAGAAGGAGAAGCCGGTCTACCTGGGCCGCTGAGCCGCCGGGCGACCCGGCCGGCCGCGCGGCCGGCCGGCCCGGTCAGCCCGCCGCCGCCTCCACGGCCCGGCGCACATGGCAGTCCGCCAGATGGTCGTTGACCAGGCCGCACGCCTGCATCATCGCGTAGGCGGTGGTCGGGCCGACGAAGCGGAAGCCGCGCTTCTTGAGCTCCTTGGCGAGCGCCGTCGACTCCGGGGTCACCGGCGCGACGTCCGCGACGGTGCGCGGCACGGGCCGGCCGGCCCGGTCGGGGGCGTAGGACCAGATCAGCTCGTCCAGTTCGCCGGCGGCCAGCCCGGCGGCGACCTGGGCGTTGTTGATCGTCGCGGCGATCTTGGCGCGGTTGCGGATGATGCCGGGGTCGGCGAGCAGCCGCTCGGCGTCCGCTTCGGTGAACCGCGCCACCTGCGAGATCCGGAAACCGGCGAACGCGGCGCGGAATCCGGGGCGGCGCCGCAGGATCGTGATCCAGGAGAGCCCGGACTGGAAGGCCTCCAGGGTCATCCGCTCGAAGAGCGCGTCATCGCCGTGGACCGGCAGGCCCCACTCCGTGTCGTGGTACGCGCGGTAGTCGGCCATCTGCTCCGACGCCATGCCCCAGGGACAGCGCGCGAGGCCGTCCGGTTCCGTCACCACACCGCTCATGCCTGCTCCTCGCCTTCCACGCGCCGGGGTGGTTCGGGGGCGCCGGCGACCTCGGGGCCACCGGCGCCGGGCCGCGGGTCCGGGGCCGACCCGCTCGGCTGCGGGCCGCTCCCGATCAGCCCCGGGCCGCCGATCGCCGCGGCATGGGCGCCGGCCAGGGCCGCCTCCAGCTCGGCGATCCGGGCGTCGCGCTCGGCCAGCTCGGCGCCCAGGCGGTCCAGGACGTCGTCGACGTCGTTCATCCGATAGCCGCGGACGGTCACCGCCAGCCGTACGGCATCCACGTCGGCGCGGCCCACCGGGCGGTCCCCGGGCAGCGGGTCGTACAGCCGGTCCGGCTCGGAATCCCGCAGCCCACCGCCGTCACCGCCGCCGACGACCACGAGCGTGACCGCGGCCACCACCACGACCATCGCGATCAGCAAGAACCAGAACACGACCAACTCCCCGGACTATGTGCCTGCCTCGATCGTGCCATGCGGGTCCGACAGTTAGGGTCGCTCCCGGACCACGGAGAGGAAGTCAGGGAATGCTGCGGCTGGGGAAACGCGAGTTCGAGGCGCATGAGCCGGTGATCATGGCCATCGTCAACAGGACCCCGGACTCGTTCTACGACCAGGGCGCCACCTTCCGTGACGAGCCCGCGCTCGCCCGCGTGGAGCAGGCGGTGGCCGACGGCGCCGCGATCATCGACATCGGCGGCGTCAAGGCGGGCCCCGGCGAGGAGGTCAGCGCCGAGGAGGAGGCCCGCCGCACGGTCGGCTTCGTCGCCGAGGTCCGCAGGCGCTTCCCCGATGTGGTGATCAGCGTGGACACCTGGCGGCACGAGGTCGGCGAGGCGGTCTGCGAGGCCGGCGCGGACCTGCTCAACGACGCCTGGGGCGGCGTCGATCCGCGGCTGGCCGAGGTCGCGGCGCGCTACGACGTCGGCCTGGTGTGCACCCACGCGGGCGGCGTCGAGCCGCGCACCCGCCCGCATCGGGTGACCTACGACGACGTGATGGCGGACATCCTGCGGGTGACGCTCGGACTGGCGGAGCGGGCCGTGGAGTTGGGCGTCCGGCGCGACGCGATCCTGATCGATCCGGGGCACGACTTCGGCAAGAACACCCGGCACAGCCTGGAGGCGACCCGCCGGCTGGGCGAGATGACTGACACGGAGTGGCCGGTGCTGGTCTCGCTGTCCAACAAGGACTTCGTCGGCGAGACGCTCGACAAGCCGGTCAAGGAGCGGGTGCTGGGCACGCTGGCGACCACCGCCGTCTCCGCCTGGCTGGGCGCCCAGGTCTACCGCGTCCACGAGGTCGCCGAGACCCGGCAGGTGCTGGAGATGGTGGCCGCCATCGCCGGCCACCGGCCCCCGGCGGTCGCCCGCCGGGGACTGGCCTGAGCGAGCCGCCGGCACCGGCCCTGGCCCGCCCCGGGCGGCTCAGGGCCACCGCGGCCTCAGATCCCGACCTCCTTGGTCACCAGCGCGATCGCCTCGTCCACGTCGTCGCTGAGGTGGAACAGCTCCAGATCGTGCATCGACGCCTTGCCCCCGGCGATGACGGTGTCGCGCAGCCAGTCGATCAGGCCGCTCCAGTAGGCCGTGCCGAACAGCACGATCGGGAAGCGGGTGACCTTGCGGGTCTGGACGAGGGTGAGCGCCTCGAAGAGTTCGTCGAGGGTGCCGAGGCCGCCGGGGAGCACCACGAACCCGCGGGCGTACTTCACAAAGCACGTCTTGCGGACGAAGAAGTACCGGAAGTCGACGCCGAGGTTCACATAGTCGTTCATGCCCTGCTCGAAGGGCAGCTCGATGCCCAGCCCGACCGAGGTCCCGCCGGCCTCGTTGGCGCCCTTGTTGGCGGCCTCCATGGCGCCGGGGCCGCCACCGGTGATCACCGCGAACCCGGCGTCGACCAGCGCCCGCCCGATCCGCACACCGGCGTCGTACTCCTTGGAGTCGCGCGGCGTACGGGCCGAGCCGAAGACGCTGACGGCCGGGCCCAGCTCGGCCAGCGCGCCGAAGCCCTCGACGAACTCGGACTGGATGCGCATCACGCGCCAGGGATCGGTGTGCACCCACTCGGAGGGGCCTTCGGAGTCCAGCAGCCGTTGGTCCGTGGTGCCCGCCTGCACCTGGTCGTGACGGCGCAGAACGGGACCCAGCCGCTGCTCCTCGGGGACCGGCGCTCCCTCGGGACTGGCCATGTCGTACTCCCTCCGCAGACAGATCCTTTGCCGTTTCAGCCTAGATCCGCCGCAGTGCACAGCAGGGGAATTCGGCTCGTACGGGATCGGTGGACGGCCGGTCCCCTGGATGCCGGGCGGGTGCTCAGGCCGTCAGCCAGGCGCGCAGCCGCTCCTCGCAGTGCGCGATACGCCCGACCTCGACCCGCTCGTCCTTCTTGTGCGCGAGCAGGGGGGCACCGGGACCGTAGTTGACGGCCGGGACGCCCAGGGCGCTGAAACGGGACACGTCGGTCCAGCCGAACTTGGGCATCGCCCTGCCGCCGACGGACTCCATGAACGCCCTGGCCGCCGGGTGGGAGAGCCCCGGCAGCGCGCCGGGCGAGTGGTCGTCGACGAGGAACTCGTCCACCGGGCAGTCCGCGAAGACCTCACGGACGTGCGCGATCGCCTCGTCGGGGGTGCGGTCGGGCGCGTAGCGGAAGTTGACGGTGACCGTGCAGGCGTCGGGGATGACGTTGTTGGCCACGCCGCCCTCGACGCGTACGGCGTTGAGGCCCTCGCGGTATTCGAGGCCGTCGATCACGGGGCGGCGCGGCTCGTACGCGGCGAGCTTGGCCAGGATCGGGGCGGCCGCGTGGATCGCGTTGGCGCCCATCCAGCTGCGGGCGGAGTGCGCGCGCTCCCCGGTGGTGCGCAGCAGGACCCGCAGGGTGCCCTGGCAGCCGCCCTCCACCTGGCCGTCGGAGGGCTCCAGGAGGACGGCGAAGTCCCCGACGAGCCAGTCGGGGTGCGCCTCGGCGACCTTGCCGAGGCCGTTGAGGTGCGCGGCGACCTCCTCGTTGTCGTAGAAGACGAAGGTCAGGTCGCGGTTGGGCGCGGGGACCGTGGCGGCCATCCGCAGCTGGACGGCGACGCCGGACTTCATGTCGCAGGTGCCGCAGCCCCACAGGACGCCGTCCGCGTCGAGCCGGGACGGGACGTTGGGGGGGCTGTCCGCGATCGGGACGGTGTCGAGGTGTCCGGCGAGCACCACCCGCTCGGCGCGGCCCAGGTGCGTACGGGCCACGACGTTGTTGCCGTACCGGTCGACGGTCAGATGCGGCAGCGCGCGCAGGGCGTGCTCGACGGCGTCGGCCAGGTCCGCCTCCTCGCCGCTGACGGAGGGGAAGTCGACGAGCTGCGCGGTGAGCTGCGCGGCGTCGAGCGACAGGTCCAGGGCGGGGTGGTGTGTGGAGCGCTCCATGGCGCCGACCCTATCCGCAGCACTCCAGTACGGTGGGCTCGTGTCCGCCCAGCCCGCAGCCCCGCACCGCCGCAAGCGCCTCTGGCGTATCGCCGCGGCCTTCGCCGTCCTGCTCGGACTCGCCTGCTATCTGGTGGTGCAGTACGTGACCGGCGGCCCGGGGGCACCGCGCTGCACGGTGCGCGCCCAGGGCGACGAGAAGGACTACGAACTCTCCCCCGAGCAGGCCGCCAACGCCGCGACCATCTCGGCGGTGGCCTCCTCGCGCGGACTGCCGGAGCGGGCGGTGACCATCGCGCTGGCGACCGCGATGCAGGAGTCGGGGCTGCGCAACATCGACTTCGGCGACCGGGACTCGGTCGGGCTCTTCCAGCAGCGGCCGTCCCAGGACTGGGGCACCGTGAAGCAGATCATGGACCCGGTCTACTCGGCAGGGGAGTTCTACCGGCACCTGGCCAAGGTGCCCGGTTACTCCCGGCTGCCGCTGACCGTCGCCGCGCAGAAGGTGCAGCGCAGCGGCTATCCGCAGGCGTACGCCAAGCACGAGGCGAATGCCGCGCGGCTGACCGGGGCGCTGACCGGGCGCGACGGGGGTGCGATGACCTGCACCGAGAGCCGCCCGGTGGACAGCAAGGCGGGCGGCGCCGCCAAGGTGCGCGAGAAGCTGGTGCGGGAGTTCGGGCCCGGGGTGCTGCCGCGGACGGAGAGCTCGGCCGGGCGCGGTGCGGGCGGCGAGCGCGGCCTGACGGTTCCGGTGCGGCCGGTCGGGCCGGTGGCGGCGGGCGACGCCTCGCGGCGCGGCTGGGAGCTGGCCGTGTGGGCGATGGCGCACTCCGCGGAACTGCGCATCGAACAGATCTCCTACGCCGGCCGGACGTGGTCGGCGGCCGATGCGGACGAGGGCTGGCAGCGTACGCCGGCCGGTGCGGCGAAGGCCGGGCGCGACGTTCGTATTATCACCGCGCAATAAGTCCGCGGAGTTCCCCTTGAGTGCGCCGCCAATCGGGCGGCGGTAATTCCCCTCACGGTAAGGGGAATTGAGATCACCAAGGCCGGGTGCGCCGCCAATTCCCTTGCGCCAGAAGGCCCGTGACGCTTCCACCCCCCGCACCGCGCACACATATCGAGCGCCTTCCGTCACACCCGAATATGTGTCGCGTTACCAATTCTTTACCTTAATTCACCGCAACCTTCGGGGGTCTGAAGCGGTAGTCAGTGCGTCCGCCCGGCGGACATGGCACATCTGTCAGAAGTACGAGTCCCTCTCCGTAAAAGGAGCACCATGTCCCTCCCCGTTACGCGTCGGATCGCCCGAGCCGCCCTGCTCGTCGCAGCAGGTGCCGCTCCCGTGGTCGGTGCGGCCGGTACCGCCAGCGCCGCGGCACTGCCCGCCAAGGCGCCCGACCTGGTGGGCGGGCTCACCGCGCCCCTGGACTCCCGCAACACCAACAAGACCCTCGACCACGCCGCGCACAACGGCGCCGGCGTGCTGAACACGACCGGCAAGAAGGCGGTGACCAAGCTCGCCCCGGCGCTCGTCGAGACCGCGGCCCCCGCCGTCAAGAAGGTCCTGCCGATCACCCAGGGTGCCGCGCAGAAGGCCGAGGGCACGGCCCGCCCGTTCACCAAGGACGGCATCACGACCAACAAGCTGCCGGTCGACGCGGCCATGGGCCTGGCCGGTCAGGCCCTGCTCGGGGGGCTGCCGCTCGGCGGCTGACCGCCCGCCGGTGAAGCACGCGCGGGGGCCCGGGGAGTTCGCTCTCCCCGGGCCAGAAGCACTGCCAGGACAGCGGCCGGGCGAACGGGGCACAGGCCGGCACCGCGGCGCAGAAGCCGCCCGCGCCCGGCACCCTGA
>NZ_JBVIRA010000001.1:729259-735480 GCF_055576575.1 Streptomyces sp. NPDC033270 | reverse complement strand
TGGGAGACCGGCCTGATCGAAACGGCCCGCGACGCGGGCGCCAGCTGGGCCGACCTCGCCCACCCCCTCGGTGTCGCCAGCCGCCAGGCCGCCGAGCGCCGCTACCTGCGCGGCCGCCCGGGCCCGGCCGGAACCACCGGCGAACAGCGCGTCCAGGCCACCCGCCGGCGCCGCGCCGCGGACCGCACCACCGCCACCTGGGCCCGCCGCAACGCAGCCGACCTGCGCCGCATCGCCGGGCAGATCAGCGCCCTCACCGACCTGCCCACCGCGGCCCGCCTCCCGGTCAGCCAGCTCCATGCGGCCCTCGCCCACGACGACCCCGCCGAGCTCCTCCGCCCCCTCAACGCCACCCGCCCCCACCTGACCACCACCCACCCCGACCTCGCCGCGCAACTCGACAGCCTCACACCCCCCTGAACCCACCCGTTGCCCAGGGAGTGCGCGAGATCCCCCTGCCCTCGCTTGGCTCTGTGCCTCCTTCGCCCGACACCCGGAGCTGGCGAGGGGGAGACCGCCTCACACCCCAGGGCACCTTCCACCGTCACGCGCGAGCCACGCCGACGATCAAGGAGCAGGCCTCTTCCCGCCCCGCCGCTGCCACGGGCGGCGGGGCGGGAAGCGCGCACCGACTCGTCGCGTCCGCCGGGCCCCGCGCCCCGCGCCCCGCGCTGCACCAGCACGAGCTGTTCGGACCGGCCGGGCCAGGGCAGGGCGGGGCACCCCTCCAACGCCCGCCACCTCCTGGGCCTGGGGAGCCTGGCACCTCCGGACGCGCCGTGGTGCGCTCGGACGGAGCTGCCAGGTGCGGCCCGACCTTCCATCCCGAGTGCACCGGTCGGTGCTGCACCCGGCCTCGTCGCCGACCCGGGCTGGGCTGCCGTGCAGGTCAGCGGCCCCGGCCCACGGCCCGGCGCAGCTGCTCCTTGTTCATGTGCGAGCGGCCTTCGACGTTCTGGCCTCTGTGTACAGCTGGTCGCGGGCGGGCCCGCCCGGGCCCTTGGCGGCCTGGCTTCCTGGGCCGAAGGTTCGTGCTGTCGTCGGCGCCGTCGCAAGGCGCGGACGCCCGCGGCGGGGGTGTCAGCTTGGGCCGTCAGCGCTGTGCGTGCCGCCCTCCGGACGTTCGCCATCGCCCTCTGGCGTTGCGTCGCGCAGAAACCGTTCGCTCTCCCAGGTGAGGCTGCGTTCGATCTGGAGGAAGGTCAGGTCGGTCACCTCGGCGAGTTCGTCCTCGTTCAGGTCGGGCTGCAGACGGAGAGCGCGTGCGATCTTTCCGGCCCAGAGCTCCTCCTTGATATAGGGCCGTTGCCGGTGGTGCTGCTGGAGCTCGCCGAGGTGGTCGGGACCGCAGGCTGCCAGGCGTCGCATGCCGTCGAGGTCGGCGTTGTAGGGGTGGATGAGGGAGGAGTCTGGAACCAGGCTGAAGACTTGCGTTGCGGGGGTCAGCTGCACGCCGCAGAGGTCGCACAGCATCGGATCGGGCTCAGTGGCTTCCGGCTCGGCCATGTCGTGGACGAGTCCCTTTCTCAATGAATCGTCTCGGTGCGCTTTGACAGCCGGCCTCTCCGGCTGCCCACCCAGAAATTCCCGAAGGACGACCGTGCTATGACCACCGTGCGCCAAATTGCCCCGGCTGCCGGAGAAAGCTCTGTGCGGCGCCCTATTCCCGGCCCCGAAAGCGGTGACGATCGCGGCGGGCGCTGTGTGTGCCGTGTCCGTCGTCCTGGCCGCGCTCCCCGGCCGGCGGTCCTGCGCCCGGCATCCGTTCCAGGGGCCTTGACGGGCACGAGGCTGACGGTGATTTCCGACGGCGCCGTGGGCCAAGGCCGCTGTCCCCTTTTCTGAGTCCAGCCACGCGCCGAAGGACCTTCACCGGGATCCGTCAGACATTCGCGTACTCGGCGAGCTACTGTTCACACACGCCGCGTTACCCCGGCGCTTCAGCTTAGGAGGAGTCCTGTGTCATCGCCCTGCGACCCCCAGCACGCTCCCGCCGGCGATGTGGGTGCAGCGCTCATGATGATCGACTCTCGACTCAAAGCGATCTACGACGACAAGACCCAGACCGACGCCGAACAACAAGCACTGACCGACCAATTCGCCACGTCCTTGGGCCCCCGCGCGGTGGATGACTTGCTGGATGGCGCGTGCACGCTCATCTACATGTTCATGCAGTGGCTGCGAATGGCCTACGAGGAGCACGACAAGGACGTCGTCGAGTACGTGGTGCCCAATCTCGTGGCCACGATGCGCATGATGCCCAGGAGCGTCCGTCCCGAGGCCATCCCCACCATGGCTGGGCTGCTCGTCGCCGCCGGTACCGGCCTGAGTCCCAGCCTGTGGCGCAAGCAGTACGGGTACTGGACCGAGGACGAGATGAACCCCTTGGAAGCCACCGCCTTCCTGCTCGCGGAGCACATCAACCGACTCACCGACGACCATGACTTCGCCACCCGCCTGATCGCCGAAGCACTGTCCAGCGTGGACGAAGGCTGACAGGCGGCCGTGGCGACACCGGCCCCGCCCACGGCGCGGTCGACCTGCCGCTGCATGGGGTCTGGTCGGGCCGCCGTCGCACCGCCCACTGGTGGAATGAGGGACGAGGCCAGTCACATGAACCATCGGACACGCTTGGCAGACGCACGCGCTTCAATACCACTAGGACAGCGGCCGACCGCCCAGGCCTGTGCGGCTGACGGCGCGAGGCGAGAACGTCATTGGACCTATCCAGCCCTGGCGGATGAGGGCGATCTGTGACGGCAGGGGTGACACTGGATCGAGAGCCCTTCCGCGGGACCAGTTCTCCAACAGGCCCGCGGTCGTCTCGACGGCGGACACCACCATGGTCGCCTTCAGCTCTCCGTTGCTCCACGTGGCCCGAATGCCGGGCGACCCGCGTCCCTCCGTCGGCGGCGGGCCGGGACCCCGCCTACCGCCAGTCGAGGCGCCCGTCGATCACGCGCGGCGCGTTGTCGTCCCCGAAGCCCCGACCCTCGCACAGCGCGTCGGCGACCTTGGTCAGGTAGGCGGCGAACGTCTCCTCCCCCGGGTTCGGAAACGCGGCCTCGGCGTAGTTCCCGAGCGGCCCGCGGCCCTGGCCAGGACTGCAGTCGACGAAGCTGCCGTAGAAGCCGTCCGGGTCGATGGTGGTGATCGGCAGGTACCGCTGCCCGGGCTCGTCGTCCAGGCGCTCGGCCGCGACCGGGCCGTCGAACCACGTGCTCAGGTTCTCCAGGGGGCCGATCCCCTCACCATCGGGCAGGAAGTACCCGGTCGGCTCGGGGGCATCGTGGGATGTGGGCCAGTCGAAATCCGAGGCTGGTCCGGTGCCGTTGCGCACCAGGTAGAAGGCCCGCACATCGGCCGGGACCGTCAAGTCGAGCTCCTGCTCCAGCGAGCGGAGCTCGCCCTCCGTCGCGGGCGCGGGCAACCGCTGGAAGGTGCGGGGCGCATGCTCCTTCAGCCACGTCTCGATCCGCGCCCAGGCGACGAGGGTCCGCTCGGCCCGTATCTGATCATCGGTCATAGCAGGGACCATAGCCGTGGGGTATGACACCGACCGCCGGCTGCTGAGGACGCCTCACCCGGACCACCCATTGGTCACGACCCCATACGCGCCCTAGTAGGCGGCGGGCAGTACATGGTCGCCGGCCCGGTCGGTGCTCAGGCACAGCGAGCAGACCACCGCGTCGTGGGTGTGGCAGGCGGCCAGGTCCGGGCGCTCGAAGTCCTGCCGGCAGACATGGCAGGTGGAGATGGTCGCGCTGGGGTTGCCGTCCGCGTCCAGCAGCGGTTCGTCGATTCCGTCGTCGGTACGCCGCAGGTAGTAGCGGCCCTTGGTGGCCAGCGCCATCAGCGGTGTGAGGACGAAGGCGATCAGGGCCGCCGCGACCGGTGAGTACGGCTGGAGGAGGTCGCCCAGGACATGGAAGTACATCGCGATCGACAGCCCGGAGGCGGCAGTGAAGGCCACCACCCCCACGGGGTTAACTGCGTACAGCATGCCCCGGCGGAACTCGGGAGCGTGCGGGGACAGCTTCAGCAGGTACTTGTTGACGATGATGTCGGTGGCGACGGTGACGACCCAGGAGATGGCGCAGTTGGAGTAGAAGCCCAGGATGGCGTTGAGGAAGCTGAACATGTCCGCCTCCATCAGGACCAGGGCGAACGCCAAGTTGGCCAGGACGAAGACCATCCGGCCGGGGTAGCGCTTGGTGACCCGGGTGAAGGAGTTGGTCCATGCCAGCGAACCGGAGTAGGCGTTCGTCACGTTGATCTTGATCTGGCTGATCACGACGAGGACCACGGCCAGCGGCACCACCAGCCATGAGGGCAGCATCGCGGCGAAGGCGCCGGTGAACTGCTGGATGGGCTCCGTGGCCGCGGCCGGCCCGACCTTCGCGAGGACGTAGACGGCAAGGAAGAGCCCGATGGCCTGCTTGAGCGCGCCCAGCACCACCCACCCGGGGCCGGCCATCACCACGGCCGTCCACCAACTGCGCTTGTTCGCCTCGGTCTTGGGCGGCATGAAGCGCAGATAGTCGATCTGCTCGCCGATCTGCGCGATCAGCGACAGGCAGACGCCCGCGCCCAGCAGCACCGATGCGGTGTTGACGCCGCCGCGACCGTCGGAGCCCGCGTACGACACGAAGCGTTGGACCGTGCCCGGGTCGGTGGCGACCAGATAGAGCAGCGGGCCCGCCATCAGCAGCAGCCAGACGGGGGTCGTCCAGACCTGGAGCTTGCTGAGCGCCTTCATCCCGTAGATGACCAGCGGGATCACCATGAAGGTGGAGACCAGATAGCCCAGCCACAGCGGCAGCCCGAGGCCCAGCTTCAGCCCCTGCGCCATGATCGAGCCTTCGAGCGCGAAGAAGATGAAGGTGAAGCTGGCGAAGATGACGCTGGTGAGCACCGAGCCGTAGTACCCGAAGCCGGAGCCGCGGGTGATCAGGTCCAGGTCGATGTTGTACCGCGCCCCGTAGTAGGCGAGCGGAAAGCCGGTGACGAAGATGACCACGGCCGCGACGAGGATCGCGGCCAGCGCGTTCCCGGTGCCGTGGGTGAGGCCGATCCCCGCGCCTATGGAGAAGTCGGCCATATAGGCGATGCCGCCCAGCGCGGTGGTCGCCACCACCATCGGCGTCCAACGGCGGTAACTGCGCGGCGCGAATCGGAGGGTGTAGTCCTCCAGGGTCTCCGATACCGCCTGCCCGCTGGCCGGCTCTGCCGCGACAGCCGGTTTCGCCTCAGCCTGGGTCATGCCGCGCCCTCCTGGGGTGCCGTGGGAACTGCGACGTGCTGCGTCGCTCACGGCCGGACGTTAGGAAGCGCGTGTTACCGCGGCGTACTTCCCAGGTGAACCGGCTGTTTCCGAATGACCGGCCGCCGTCGGCCGCACGGGTTCTTCTGCCAGGCCCGTTACGAAGTCACCGAAGCGCCGTAGATCGAGAGGGCTGCAATCCCGACCACGCACACAACTATCACCCAGTAGCCGAAGCCCCTCCCGCCCGCTCTTCTGCCCTTGCGCGCGGCGGAGTTGGTCGCTTGATGCGGTGCCGCCGGTCTTGATGCGGCCGGCGTGGGACCAGAGGCCGTTTCGGCGAGCAGGCGGCGGCAGGTCGCCGCCAACTGGACGGTTTCAGCGGAGAGCGGCACCACAGCTTCTGATCGCGCCGGTGCGGTGGTACCACCGTCGAGGATGCGCCCCGCACGGATGAGGATCTCGTCCCTGCCCCCAGCCGGCGCGAGACTGATCCAGCGCTGTACATGCTCGCCCCGGATGACCACTCCCCCAGACCGCTCGCGGTAGACGGTGTGTTCCCGCCAGAGCGTCTGCGCCAAAGCCTGTGCGGTTTCTCGCAGTTGGACGCTCACAATCTCCCCCTACACCACTTGCCGAATCGAACAAGCATCGCACTGTAGCGGTAGGTCACAGCTCGCGGCCATTCCGTCGGAACCCGTCCGAGCTCCGGGACGACCGTGCGGGGAGGAGGCCATACCCACTCGGTCCGGCCGGGCCCTCGGCACCCCTGTCAGCGCTGGTCCGGTACCGGGGCTTGTCCTCAAAGATCACCGAGTGGTGGGTCATGGTCGGGGGGGGGGGGGGGGGGGGGGGGGGGGGGAGCCCCCCCGTCCCCCCCCCCCCCCCCCCGGGGGGGGGAAAGAACCACACCCCCCCACGGGCCGTGGGGCGTGTCCTGATATAGTAGTTGGAGAAG